>DATACE010000167.1:0-2828 GCA_036259215.1 Burkholderiales bacterium
AGGCGGGTGAGGTTTTCCAGCAGCGATGCGTCCAGGCCGAGCGTGGCGAAGCTCATGACGATTCCTTGGTTGGCGCCAACCGGATGCCGCGATGCCAGACCGAAAGAAACGTTTCCCGTGACTGCGGGAGAGCTCGGCGGAGATGCGAAAAGGCGGGCGGTGTTTCAGCCGCGGCGGGTTCTTCTTGCCGCGGGTGCTGCAAAGCAGCGAGGCCCGCAGTCTAGCACCAATCGGGGTCAGAGCCCGATTCTTCTGGTTCTGTTTCACGGGGCTCTGACCCCGATGTTGACTTCGACTCTGCTAGAAGCGCCTGAAGAACTGCGCCGGCGTCTCGATTGCGTACTGCTCCTGGAGGGCGAGCAGATCCTCGTCTCCGGTCACCAGCAACTCCGCCGTACCCGCGGTAAGGGCTTGCAGTACGTGCACGTCATCCGGATCGCGAACTTCGACCGGCTGCGCCGCCGGTTGAACGACGTCGGCCCGCAAGTAGAGCTGCCGAAGGAACCGTTCGATCGTTTCGTCGTCCCAGCGCAGGACCTTGCGGATCTTCGGGTAGGCGAGCACCCGGCCAATCTCCTCGAGTTGCGCAAGGGGCAGGACCAGGTCGAAGCGGCCTTCGCGCCAGGCGAGTACCACTTTTCCGGGAACGCTCTCGGGGTGCATCAGGCCCGACATCAGCACGTTGGTGTCGAGGATGACCCTCACTTACGCGGCGGCTTGCGGCGCGCGGCCTTGACCGCCTCATTCACGAGCGCCGCGCCTGTTGCGGCGTTCTGACCGGAAAACGCCTTCGCCAGGCCGCCCGCAAGCTGCTCGAATTCCTCGTCGAGCTTGCGCAGCCGCTCGAACAGCGCAATGTCGACCAGCGCCGCGACCGGCTTGCCACCCTTGGTGATGACGATGCGGCCCTTGCGGTACTGCACTTCATTGAGCAGGTCGCCCAGGTTCTGGCGCACGGTCATGGCGGGAGCTTCGCGGATCATGGCTTGCCTCGATTGATACGATTGATACGATTGATATGACCATACCAGTTACATTGATTGCCGTAAACCCCGCCCCCCGAGTCCCCGAGCCAGCCCTCCCTACCGCCTGGCTCACCCCCTGAGCCACCGACCCCCGCACACTGCCCTCCAGCTTTCCCGGAGGCCCCATGCCGATCGATCTCCTCATCGCCCTCGCGCCGTTCTTCGCTATTTTCGTTTTCTGGGTGCTGGAGGATTAGCGCCGCCGGCCGGGTACTTGCGCGCGTTCTTCACCATCTTCGCCTCGGCCGCCTCGAGGAGGTCCACGCCGAGCACCTGCGCCATGCGCAGCGTGTAGAGGAAGACATCCGCGACCTCGTCCTTCACCGCCTCGAGCGGCTCGCCTTCAAGGCGGCGCGACTCTTCCTCGGTGAGCCACTGGAATTTCTCCTGCAGCTCGGCGGCCTCCACGGTGAGCGCCATGGCGAGGTTCTTGGGCGAGTGGAACGGCTCCCAGTTGCGCTCCTGCGCGAACTTGCGCAGCGCCTCGGCGAGCTGCGCCATGCGGTCGGTTTGCATTTATTGCGCCTCCCAGCGCCGCGCCCACCAGCCTTCCGCCGGCAGCAGCTCGGCGACGAAGTCGCTGAACGCCTTCACCTTCGCGGTGAGGTAGCGGTGGCTCGGGTACACCACGGCGACGTCGGGCGCCGCCGGCGCCCATTCGACGAGCAGCGCCTGCAGCGCGCCCGAGCGCAGCTCGGGCAGCGCGAGGACGTCGGACACCTGCGAGATCCCGATGCCGCTGGCCGCGGCGGCGACCGCCGCCTCCATCGAGGTCACGCCCAGGTTGCCGCGCGGGGTGAAGCTGAGCAGCTCGCCGTCCTTGTGGAAGCGCCAGTCGGTGGTGCGGCTGGTGGAGGGCGAGATGAAGCGGATGCAGTTGTGCTTGTCCAGCTCGGCGATGCTCTGCGGCGTGCCGTGCGCCTCCAGATACGCGGGCGCGGCGCAGGTCACGCGCCGCACCGGCGCGATGCGCCGCGCGATAAGCGTGGAGTCGTCCGGGATGTCCACGGCGCGCACCGCGCAGTCGATGCCTTCCTCCACCAGGTTCACCGCCCGGTCGGTGAACACGAGCTCGAGCTCCAGCTCCGGGCAGCGCGCGAGGAAGCCGGGCAGGGCGGGAAAGAACTGCTGGTGCACGAACGAGTTCGGCACGCTCGCGCGCAGCCGGCCGCGCGGCGCGTGGCGAGCGCCCGAGAGCGCGTCCTCGGCTTCGGCGAGCTCGTCGAGGATGCGCACGCAGCTCTGGTAGAAGGCGCGCCCCTCGTCGGTGAGGCTCAGGCGCCGCGTGGTGCGGTGGAGCAGGCGCACCCCCAGGCGCTTTTCCAGCCGCGCCACCGCGGTGGTCGCGGTGGGCTTGGGCATGTCGAGGCTCTCGGCGGCGCGCACGAACGAGCCGTGCTCCACCACCCGCGCGAACAGGCGCATGCATGAAAGCTGGTCCATGGCGATTGTTTGCCTCCCCTGAACAATGAATTGTCGCCAGCCCCATTTATTTGGCAAGGGGGAGGCAATACAGTGCGCGCCGTCATGAGGCTCCTTGTCCTCCTTTTTCTCGCCCTGGCCGCCGCGCCGGCGCTGCCGTTGCCCGAGCGCCTGGCCGACACCGGCCTGGACGCCGGGCAGGCGCTGCCCTTTGCGCCGCAGTACCCGCTGTGGTCGGACGGCACGGCGAAGCGCCGCTGGCTCTACCTGCCCCCGGGCAGCGCGATCGACGCGGCGCGCGCCGGGGCCTGGGACTTCCCGGCCGGCACCAAGGCGTGGAAGGAATTCAGCTATGGCGCCCGGCGCATCGAGACGCGCTAC
>DATACE010000168.1:0-2750 GCA_036259215.1 Burkholderiales bacterium
ACTTCGACAATCTCGCGGCCGCGGGCGGTGGGCTGGTCCTGGGCACCGACCATAACGTGTTTGCCACCGGCATCAACAGCCTCAACAGCTTGATCGGCGTCGGCGCGTTCAGCGGAATCTGGTTCGAGCCGCCTTACAAGGCGGTGGTGGATCCCGCTTCGCCGCTCATGAGTTATCCGGCGGTGGCGTACGAGACAGGCAGCGCGATAGGCGACCCGGCGTTTTACGTCACCGACAATTCATAGACGAGCAGCGTTCCGATCGGCCTGCAGTCCGGCGGCCAGGTGCTATACGCCGCGGCATGGCACGGCGCCACCGTCACGGAGGGTGCGACGATCTCGAGCACGCTGCTCATGGCGCCGATTCCAGAGCCACAGGCATATGCGCTGCTCCTCGCCGGGCTCGGCCTGCTCGCGTTCACCGCGCGGCGCCGCAAACAGTCCTGACGGAGCATGCCGGGTAGGTTGAGCGGACCCCTGCCGGGCGGCAAGCACGCAAAGGCGGCCATCCACAATGGCCGCCATGAGACGCAGACGACAGCAGCTCGGCGGGCGCGCCAGCCTGGTCGTGCTCGCCATGGTGCTTTCGGCGTGCACGGTGATCGGCCACGAGAAGGTCGCGGGCTGGCCGAAGCTCGAGATCGTGGAGCACTACGTGCCCGAGGCGCAGATGCGCGAGCGCTGCGCGAAGTACGTGGGCTTCGGCATGTCGCCGCAGGCGTGCGCCGAGTTCGACTTCGCGCGCAGCCGCTGCGACCTGTGGTTCAGCTCGGACTTCCCGCCCACGCGCGCCATGGTCGAGCACGAGCACCTGCACTGCCAGGGTCACGACCACATCGGCATGGGCACCATGGCCGGCATCCTCGCCCGCTACCGCGGCGAGGACTCGGCCAGCACCGGCGCTAGCCGGAACTAGGGAACAGACCCCTAGGGGCCTGTCCCCTAGCTCGTTACGCGGCCGGCGGCCTCGCCGAAGCCGATGCTGGCGTAGCCCTCGCGCGCGCAGCGGCCGCGCTCGATCACTTCGTCGCCGTCTTCGATGAAGGTGCGGCTCTCGCCGCCGGGAAGGGCGAGCGGCTGCTTGCCGGCCTGGGTGAGCTCCATCAGCGAGCCGTAGGTCTCGGGCGCCACGCCCGAGATGGTGCCGGAGCCGAGGAGGTCGCCGGGCTGCAGGTTGCAGCCGTTGCTCGTCTGGTGCGCGACGATCTGCGCCACGGTCCAGTACGAATCGCGGAAGTTGCCGGTGGAAAGCCGCGCCGCCGGCGCTTTCTGCTCGCGCATCTTCGCGCTGCGCAGGTGCATTTCGACGTCGATGGCAAAGCCGCCGGCGCGCTGGTCGGCGGGGTCCATTAGATAGGGCAGCGGCTTGGGATCGTTAACGGCGCGCGGGAACGCCGGGCAGCGAAAAGGCGCCAGCGCTTCCAGCGTCACGATCCACGGCGAGATGGTCGAGGCGAAGCTCTTGGCGAGGAACGGTCCGAGCGGCTGGTACTCCCACGCCTGGATGTCGCGCGCCGACCAGTCGTTCAGCAGCACCACGCCGAACACGTGCTCGAGCGCGTCCTTCACCGGCACCGGGCGGCCCAGGCGGTTGCCCGGACCGACGATGAAGCCAAGCTCGGCTTCGTAATCGAGTCTTTTGGAGAAAGAAAACTCCGGAGCTGCGGCGTCGGGCGGCTTCACCTGTCCCTTGGGCCGGCATACCGTCGAGCCCGACACCACGATCGACGAGGCGCGCCCGTGATAGCCGATCGGCACCCATTTGTAGTTCGGCATCAGCGGCTCGCCGCCCGGGCGCAGGATGCGGCCCATGTTGGCTGCGTGGTGGATGCCGGTGAAAAAATCGCTGTAGTCGCCGATCGCCACGGGCAGGAAAAGCTCCGCCTGCTTCATCGGCAATAGGTGCTTTTGATAGCGCTTGGTGTTCTTGTTTTTCGTCGAAAGGCAATGCGAGATTTCTTTGCGCACCCCGCGCCACACCGGCCTTCCCTGCGCCGCGAGGCCGTTCAGCGTCGGCCCGGTCTTGATGCCCAGCGCGGCGAGATCCAGGATCTGGTCGCCGATCGCCACGCCGCCGCGCGGCGCCTCGTTGCGGTTCTTGCGCTCGCGGTAAATGCCGAAGGGCAGGTTCTGGATCGGGAACTCGCAGCCGGGCTCGTTGGCGGCTTCCACCCAGCTCTTCAGGTCCGGATCGTGCGTGTCGTCGATTTTCATTTGTAGAGCTTTTTAAAACCGTCCCAGACCTTGTCGTAGTCCTTCTGCAGCTCGCGCGCGGAAAGGGCGAACTTGGTGGGGCGGAACACGTAGCGCGACTCCCACATGAAGGCGAGGGTGTTCTCGATTTTCTGCGGCTTCAGCTGCGCCTCGCTCGCCTTGTCGAAGGTGGCGCGGTCGGGTCCGTGCGCCGACAGGCAATTGTGGATCGACACGCCGCCGGGAGCAAAGCCCTCGGCCTTGGCGTCGTACACGCCGTGCACCAGCCCCATCAGCTCGCTCATCACGTTGCGGTGGAACCAAGGCGGGCGGAAGGTGTTCTCGGCCACCACCCAGCGCGGCGGGAAGATGACGAAGTCGCAGTTGGCCACGCCCGGCTGGCCCGAGGGCGAGGTGAGCACGGTGAAGATCGACGGGTCGGCGTGGTCGAAGCTCACGGTGTTGATCACCATGAAGCGCGAGAGGTCGTACTTGTAGGGGACGTAGCTGCCGTGCCAGGCGACAACATCGAGCGGCGAGTGCGCGAGCGCGGTCGAC
>DATACE010000169.1:0-20111 GCA_036259215.1 Burkholderiales bacterium
GACCCGGCCCTCGATCTGCTTCTTGTCGCCGGCGCCGTCGATGATGGTGGTGTTCTCCTTGGCCGCCTCGATTTTCTTGGCGCGACCCAGGTCCTTGAGGGTGGCGTTCTCCAGCTTGAGGCCCAGCTCTTCGGAGATCACCGTGCCGCCGGTGAGGACCGCCATGTCTTCCAGCATCGCCTTGCGGCGGTCGCCGAAGCCCGGCGCCTTGACGGCCACGGTCTTCAGGATGCCGCGGATGTTGTTCACCACCAGGGTGGCCAGCGCTTCGCCTTCCACTTCCTCGGCGATGATCAGCAGCGGCTTGCCGGCCTTGGCGACCTGCTCCAGCACCGGCAGCAGCTCGCGGATCGACGAGATCTTCTTGTCGTACAGCAGGACGTAGGGATCCTCGAGCACCGCGATCTGCTTCTCGGGGTTGTTGATGAAGTAGGGCGACAGGTAGCCGCGGTCGAACTGCATGCCCTCCACCACGTCGAGCTCATTGGAGAGGCTCTTGCCGTCCTCGACCGTGATCACGCCTTCCTTGCCGACCTTGTCCATCGCGTCGGCGATGATCTTGCCGATATCCGGATCGCTGTTGGCCGAGATGGAGCCGACCTGCGCGATTTCCTTGGAGCTCGAGCAGGGCTTGGAGATCTTCTTCAGCTCGTCGACCACCGCGATGACCGCCTTGTCGATGCCGCGCTTGAGGTCCATGGGGTTCATGCCGGAGGCGACGTACTTCATGCCCTCGCGTACGATCGCCTGGGCGAGCACGGTTGCGGTGGTGGTGCCATCGCCGGCGACGTCCGAGGTCTTGGACGCCACTTCCTTCACCATCTGCGCGCCCATGTTCTCGAACTTGTCCTTCAGCTCGATCTCCTTGGCGACCGAGACACCGTCCTTGGTGACGGTCGGGGCGCCGAACGAGCGCTCGAGCACGACGTTGCGGCCCTTCGGCCCGAGGGTGACCTTGACGGCGTCGGCCAGGATGTTCAGGCCGTGCACCATGCGGGTGCGGGCCCCTTCGTGAAAGCGTACTTCTTTGGCTGGCATTGCGATTTCTCCTGATTCAGTTCAGATAGCGTTCAAATGAGCGCGTTATGCGCCTTCGATGACGCCCATGATGTCTTCCTCGAGCATCACGAGGAGCTCTTCGCCCTTGACCTTGACGGTCTGGCCGGAATACTTGCCGAACAGCACTTTGTCGCCGGGCTTGACGTCGAGGGCGATCAGCTTGCCCTGCTCGTCTTTCTTGCCCTTGCCGACGGCCACGATCTCGCCCTGGTCAGGCTTTTCGGCGGCGGTGTCGGGGATGACGATGCCACCGGCGGACTTGCGCTCTTCCTCGATGCGCTTGACGATCACGCGGTCATGCAACGGACGGATTTTCATGCGGTCTCCCAAATTGAGAAAATTGAGGCATTACAATGGCTTGGAATTTCCATAGCCAGAATTTGCGGACCGGGTGGTTGTTAGCACTCAGTCCTAGCGAGTGCTAATGATAAGGGCCTTGCCCGCCGTTTTCAAGGGCTGCGCGCTTTTGCTGGCGCTTGCCTGCTTCGCCGCCCAAGCCGCCGGCCTTCCTGCCCCGGTGCGGCGCGCCCTTTCGGCCGCCGGCATCCCGCAGGCGAGCGCCCACGTCGTGGTCCAGGAACTGGGCCCCGGCCGTACCCGCTTGAGCTTCAATGCCGGCGCACCGGTCAACCCGGCCTCGGTAATGAAGCTGGTCACCACCTATGCCGCGCTTGAGCTGCTCGGGCCGGCCTACCGCTGGAGGACCGAGGTCTACGCCGACGGCGAAGACCTGGTGCTGCGCGGCTACGGCGATCCCAAGCTCGATTACGAAAGCTTCTGGATGCTGCTGCGCAATCTGCGCGGGCGCGGCGTGCGCGACCTCCACGGCGATCTGGTGCTCGACCGCAGCTATTTCGGCGCGGTCGCCAACGGGCGCGTCGACAACGACGTATTCCGGCCCTACAACGTCGATCCGGATGCCCTGCTGGTCAACTTCAAATCCATCCGCTTCGTCTTCCTGCCGGAGGCCGGCGGCGTGCGGGTGTTCGCCGAGCCCTCGCCTCCCGGGCTGGAGCTCATCAATGCCTTGAAGCCGGGCGCGGGCAGCTGCCCGGAAGGACGCGCCTTCCGCGACCTTATCCAGGCGAGCTTCCAGTCGGCACCGCCACGGGCCGCGTTCACCGGGCTGTATCCGGCCGAATGCGGCGAGCGCGACCTCAATGCCGCGATCTACGAGCCGGAGCACTATCTCGCCGGCGTGTTCCGGCTGCTCTGGAGCGAGATGGGCGGGACCTGGACGGGCAGCGTGCGCAACGGCGCCGTGCCGCCGGGCGCCAGGCTGCTCTATACCCACGAGTCGGCGCCGCTCGCGCAGGTGGTGCGCGACATCAACAAGTTCTCCAACAACGTGATGGCGCGCCAGCTCTACCTCACGCTCGCGGCGGAAATGGGCGGGCCGCCGGCGGATCCCGCGCGCGCACGCCAGTCCGTGCAGCAGTGGCTGGAGTTGAAGAAGATCCGGGCGCCCGAGCTGGTGATCGACAACGGCTCGGGCCTCTCGCGCATCGAGCGGGCGAGCGCGGCGACCATCGCAGCGCTGCTGCAGGCGGCCTGGCGCAGCCGCGTGATGCCGGAGTTCGTCGCCTCGCTGCCGGTGGTGGCGATGGACGGCACCATGCGCAAGCGCCTGCTCGGCGAGCGGGTCGCCGGCCATGCCCACATCAAGACCGGGCTGCTGCAGGATGCGCGCTCGATCGCCGGCTACGTGCTCGACCGCCACGGGCGGCGGCACGCCGTGGTGATGATCGTCAACCACCCGCGGGCGGGCGAATCGCAGGAGGCGCTGGACGCGCTGCTAACGTGGGTCTACGAGGGCGCTTCGGCCATGGGCCGGCCTACAGGCCGAGCTGGTCCCAGAGCTGGTCTACCCGGCGGCGGACCGCGGGGTCCATGACGATCGGCCTGCCCCACTGGCGCTGCGTCTCGCCGGGCCACTTGCCGGTCGCGTCCAGGCCCATCTTCGAGCCCAGCCCCGAAACCGGGCTGGCGAAGTCCAGGTAATCGATGGGCGTGTTCTCGACCAGCACCACGTCACGCGCGGGATCGACGCGCGTGGTCATCGCCCAGACCACCTCTTTCCAGTCACGCACGTCGATGTCCTCGTCGCACACCACCACGAACTTGGTGTACATGAACTGGCGCAGGTAGCTCCAGACGCCGAACATCACGCGCTTGGCGTGCCCCGGATACTGCTTCCTCATGCGCACCAGCGCGAGGCGGTAAGAGCAGCCTTCGGGCGGCAGGTAGAAATCCAGGATTTCGGGGAACTGCTTCGACAGCAGCGGCACGAACAGCTCGTTGAGCGCCATGCCGAGCACGGCAGGCTCGTCGGGCGGCTTGCCGGTGTAAGTGGAATGGTAGATCGGGTCGCGCCGCATCGTGATGCGCTCCAGCTGCATCACCGGGAAGCGGTCCACCTCGTTGTAGTAGCCGGTATGGTCGCCGAAGGGGCCTTCGGCGGCAGTGTCGTCCGGCGCGATGGTCCCTTCGAGCACCATCTCCGCGGTCGCAGGCACTTGCAGGTCGCTGCCGATGCACTTCACCAGCTCGGTGCGCGCGCCGCGCAGCAGGCCGGCAAACTGATACTCGCTCAAGGTATCGGGGACCGGGGTAACGGCGGCGAGCATGGTGGCCGGGTCGGCGCCGAGCGCCACGGCCACCGGGAACGCTCCCCCGGGAGTCTGCTTTCTGAACTCCTGAAAATCGAGCGCCCCGCCCCGGTGGGCGAGCCAGCGCATGATCACCCGGTTCGGCCCGATCACCTGCTGGCGGTAGATTCCCAGATTCTGCCGGCGTTTCGCCGGGCCCCGTGTGACGGTGAGACCCCAGGTGATGAGCGGCCCCGCATCGCCGGGCCAGCACGTCTGCACCGGCAGGCGCGCGAGGTCCACGTCGCGGCCCTCCCAGACGATCTCCTGGCAGGGCGCGGACGAGCGCTCGCGGGGCGCCATGTTCAGCACCTGCTTGAACAGGGGGAACTTGTCCCAGAGGTCGCGCAGGCCCTTCGGCGGCTCGGGCTCCTTCAGGTAGGCGAGCAGCCGCCCCATGTCGCGCAGCGCCGGCAATCCGGCCACGCCCATCGCCGCCGCGACGCGCTCCACGGTGCCGAACAGGTTGGCCAGCACCGGGATGGCGTGGCCGGCCGGCCTTTCGAACAGCAGCGCGGGCCCGCCGGCGCGCAGCACGCGGTCGGCGATCTCGGTCATTTCCAGGCGCGGCGAGACTTCCGCGGCGATGCGCTTGAGCTCGCCTTTCTCCTCGAGCTGCGAAAGGAACTGGCGCAGGTCGGCGTACTGCAAGCCCGCCCTCTACCGCTTGAGCGACACGAGGCGCTCTGAGACCGCCTCGGAGAAATCCATGAGCGCGGGATTGCGGCCGCGCACAGCGTAGATGCGCTGCGAGCCGGCGAGGTCCAGGACCAGGGTGGTGTTGCCCAGCCAGCCGAGCCAGCCGAGCGCGCCGCCGCCCGCGGCGCAGGCAAGCGCGGCCAGGGGAAGCAGGCTCGCGAAGGCGCCGAAGGCGCGGAACAGCCCGTGCAGCGCCTTCGCCACGCCGCTGCCGCCGGCGGCCGCCATTTCGGCGGCCGCGCCCGCAGCGAGCTCGGTCAGCGGCCCCGAGATGGCAAATAGCAGCAGCGCGATGATGAGCAGCGATACTCCCCAGCCGAGCTTGCGCGGGTCGCGCTCGTAGGCGACGCGCAGCGAGGCGATGGCGGCAAGGGGAAAGCTTTCCAGCAGTTGCTCGCCGCGGTGGACCAGGGCGCTCGAGTACAACGTGAAGTAGGTGCCGCGCAGCAGGCCGCCTGTGAAATCGAAACGGCTGATGGCCGGGCTTGCGTCGGCGTTCATGCCGTGCGCTCCGTGAGGTAGCTCAGTACGATGCCGGCGAAAATGGCGCCGCCAACCCAGTTGTTGTGCATGAACGCCTTGAAGCAGCCTTCGCGGCTGCGGTCGCGGATCAGGAACCAATGGTAGACCATCATGGCGCAGGCCGCCGCCAGGCCGGCGTAGAACGGCCAGCCCAGGCGCGCGATCGCGCCCACCACGCAGAGCAGCGCCAGCATCAGCCCGTAGCTTGCCATGACGCCTGCCACGTCCCACTTCCCCAGAGTCAGCGCCGAAGTGCGGATCCCCAGCTTCGCGTCATCGTCGCGGTCGACCATCGCGTATTCCGTGTCGTAGGCGAACGAGTAGCCCACGTTGGCCGCAAGCAGCAGCCAGCACTCCAGGGGCAGCCGGTCCTGGACCGCCGCGTACGCCATGGGAATGCCGAAGCCGAAGGCGATGCCTAGGTAAGCCTGCGGCAGGGCGAACACGCGCTTGCTGAACGGATAGCTGGCGGCGACGAGCAGGCCGAGCACCGACAGCGCGATCGCCAGGCGGTTCAGGAACAGCACCAGCCCGAACGCGGCCGCCGACAGCGCGGCGGCAAGCGCGAGCGCCTCCCAGGGCTGGATTTCGCCCGCGGCGAGCGGCCGCTCGCGCGTACGCGCGACGTGCGCATCGAAGTCACGGTCGGCATAGTCGTTGATGGCACAGCCGGCCGAGCGCATGAGCAGCGTTCCGGTGACGAAGATGAGCAGGTAATCGAGCCGCGGCCGGCCGTCGGAGGCGAGCCACAGCGCCCACAGCGTGGGCCACAGCAGCAAGAGGGTGCCGATCGGCTTGTCGAGCCGGATGAGCCGCTCATAGGCGTTGATGCGCCGCGCCAGGGAGGCGAGCGTCGCGCGGCTCACGGCGTGGCGGCCTCAGGCATGGGTGAGCTCCTCGCGCGTGCCGAGCCAGCGCTCGACATGGCGGCGCGCCGCCGCAGGATCCGCCTCGATCAGCCACAGGGCGGCCTCCTGCGCCGGCGGCACGAGGTCGCGATCCAGATCCAGGTCCGTAAAGCGCAGCAGCGGGCTGCCGCTCTGGCGCTCGCCGAGCAGATCGCCCTCGCCGCGCAGCTTCAGGTCGAGCTCGGCGACCTTGAATCCGTCCGCGTTCTCGAAGATGGCTTGCAGGCGGTGGCGGGCGGGCTCCGACAGGTGCTCGCCGAAGAGCAGGATGCAGTCGCTCTGGCGCGCCCCGCGCCCGACGCGGCCGCGCAGCTGGTGGAGCTGCGCCAGGCCGAAGCGCTCCGCGCTCTCGATCACCATGAGGGAAGCATTGGGCACGTCGACGCCCACCTCGATGACCGTGGTGCAGACCAGGACCTGGATCCTGCCGTTCTTGAAGTCCTCCATGATCGCCGCCTTTTGGTCCCCGGGCAGGCGGCCGTGCAAGAGCTCGACCCGCAGCCCCTTCAGCTCGCGCGCCACCGTCTCGTGGGTTTCGACCGCCGTGCGCAAGCCTTCCCTGGATTCCTCGATCACCGGGCAGACCCAGTAGGCCTGCTGGCCTTCGGCTACGGCGTCGCGAATGCGGCCCAGAACCTCTTCGCGCCGCTGCGCGGCGGCCAGGCGCGTGCGCACCGGCTGGCGGCCCGGCGGCAGCTCGTCTAGGGTAGAAACATCGAGGTCGGCGTAGGCGGTCATGTAGAGCGTGCGCGGGATGGGCGTGGCGCTCATCATGAGCTGATGGGGCGAGGCCTGGTCGACCTTGTGGCGCAGGGTAAGGCGCTGGCGCACCCCGAAACGGTGCTGCTCGTCGATCACCGCGAGCGCCAGGCGCGGCAGCTCGACGCCCTCCTGGATCAGCGCGTGGGTGCCCACCACGATCTGGGTATCCACCAGCCGGTTGCGCAGCTTTTTCGACGCGCCGCCGTGCAGCCAAGCCATGCGCACCCCGAGCGGGCCGAACCATTCGCTGAACTTGCGCCAGTGCTGGTCCGACAGGATCTCGGTGGGCGCCATGACCGCCGCCTGCCAGCCGGCGTCCGCGGCGATCAGGCAAGCGACGGCGGCGACGATGGTCTTGCCGCTGCCGACGTCGCCTTGCAGCAGGCGCTGCATGGGATGAGGCTCGCGCAGATCCGCGGTGACTTCGCTTAGCGCGCGCGCCTGGGCGCGGGTCAGCCGGAAAGGCAGGCGCTTCAGGAAAGCGTTCACCAGGGGGCCGTTGCCGGCAAGCGCCGGCGCCCGGCGCGCGCGCCGGGCCCGGTACGCGAATTTCATCGACAGCTGCTGCGCCAGGAGCTCGTCGAACTTCATGCGCCGCCAGGCCGCGGCGTTGTCGACGCCCGGCCTGGGCCGGTGCAGCAGCTCGACGCTCTCGCGGAATCCGGCCAGGCCGTAGCGCGCCCGGATCGCTTCCGGGAGCGTGTCTTCGAGTGCCTCGGCGTCCAGCGCCTCGAGGATCCGCTTGCGCAGCTCGCCCTGCGCCAGCCCGCCGGTGGTCGGATAGATGGGCGTCAGCGCCTGCGCCAACGGCTCTTCCGGCTGCACCAGGCGGTAGCGTGGGTGCGCCATCTCGGCGCCAAACCAGCCCCCGCGCACTTCGCCGAAGGCGCGCACGTACAGCCCTTGCGCGGCCGCGCGCTCGAAGGCTTTCACCTGGCTGCCGTAGAAGTTGAAGAAGCGCAGCGCAAGGCCCTCGGCGTGCACCACCAGCTGGCGCTTGGGCCGGAACACGACTTTCGCGCTCTGCAGCCTGGCCTGCACCAGCACGGGCTTGCCGGGCGGCGCGGCGGCGATCGGGGTCAGGACCGTCTCATCCTCGTAGCGCAGCGGCAGATGCAGGATAAGGTCGAAGCGGGAGCGCAAGCCCAGTTTTGCGAGCTTGGCTGCCGTCCCCTCGGACTTCACCCCGCGTGAAGAATGGCGTCGATCTCTACCACCGCGCCGCGCGGCAGGCCGGCGACGCCCACCGCGGCGCGCGCGGGATAGGGCTCGCGCAGGTACTGCGCCATGATCTCGTTCACGCGCGCGAAATGCGCCAGATCGGTGAGGTATACCGTCATGCGAACGGCATGGTCGAGGGTCAAGCCGGCGGCGCTTGCCACCGCGGCCAGGTTGCGAAACGCGCGGTGGGTCTGGGCGTCGATGCCCTCGGCGAGCTGCATGCTGTCCGGATCCAGCCCGAGCTGGCCGGAGATGTAGACGGTATCGCCGGCGCGCACGGCCTGGGAATAGGTGCCGATGGCCTCGGGCGCGCCCTTCGATTGGATGGCGGTCTTCATGCGGGTATCTTAGCCCAATGATTTCGACCCTTGAGAAGCTGCTCGGCACGCCGCGCGACGGGGCGCTGCTGCGCTACTCGCTCGGCCTGGAGCACGCCAAGGCGGGCGACGCGCAGCGCGCCGCCGGCTACTTCCGCGATGCCGTCGAGCGCGACCCGCTCTACTCGGCGGCATGGAAAGCCCTGGGCAAAGCGCTCTCGGACTGCAAACGCGAGCAGGAAGCGCTGCAGGCGTACCGCCAGGGCATCGAGGCGGCCAGGAAAAAAGGCGACCGCCAGGCCGAAAAGGAGATGACGGTGTTCGCGCGCCGGATCGAAAAATCGCTAGGCGGCGCGTCTTAGGCGTTCGGCGAGATGCGCCGCCGGCATCGGACGGTCGAAAAGATACCCCTGGCCGAGGTCGCAGCCATGGCGCCGCAGGAACGCCATCTGCTCGGTGGTCTCGACCCCTTCGGCGATCACCGTGAAGCTCAGGTTGTGCGCCATGTCGATGATCGCCCGCACGATCGAGGCCGCCTCGCCGCTCGACACCGCGTCGCGCACGAAGCTGCGGTCGATCTTCAGGGCGTTCAGCGGCAGCCGCGTGAGGTACGACAGGCTGGAATAGCCCGTACCGAAGTCGTCCACCGAGATGCGCAGCCCCGCGCCGCGCAGGCTGGCCAGCAGGCGCACCGCGTCCTCCGGGTCGTCCATCAGGCAGCTCTCGGTGATCTCGAGCTCGATCAGGCTCGCCGACACACCCGCCGCCGATAGCGTGCGGCGGATGAGCGCGTCGAGATCGCGCTGGCGGAACTGCTTGGCCGAAAGGTTCACCGCCACGGGCAGCAGCTGCAGGCCGTCGCGCTGCCAGCGGCGCAGCTGGGCTGCGGCTTCCGCGAGCACCCATTCGCCGACCCGCAAAATCAGGCCCGAATCTTCCAGCGCGGGGATGAACTCGCCCGGCGAGACCATGCCGCGCTGCGGGTGGTTCCATCGCAGCAGCGCCTCGACGCCGTGCATGCGCCCGTCCGCGAGGTCTATCTTCGGCTGGTAGTGCAGCACGAACTCGTTGCGCTCCATGGCGTGGCGCAGGTCGGTGTTGAGCTGCAGCTTGGCCACCGAGCGCTGGTTCATCTCGGCAGTGAAGAAACAGTACGCGTTGCGGGTGCGCTCCTTGGCGCGGTACATCGCCATATCGGCATTCTTCAGCAGGGTTTCGGCGTCGGCGCCATCGGCCGGAAACACGGAGATGCCGATGCTGGCGGTGACGTACGCCTCGTTGCCGCCGAGGTCGAACGGCCGGGCCAGCACGTCCAGGATCTTCTGCGCCACGAGGGCGGCATCGTCGGCCTGGGCGAGCTCCGCCAGCACCACGCCGTACTCGTCGCCGCTTACGCGGCCCACGGTATCGTCGACGCGCACGCATTGCCGCAGGCGCCGGCCGACTTCCGCGATCAGCCGGTCGCCGACATGGTGACCGAGCGTGTCGTTCACCAGCTTGAAGCGGTCCAGATCGATGAACAGCACCGCGCCCTGCCGCTCGCGGCGGCGCGCCTGCACCACGCTCTGGGTGAGCCGGTCGTGCAGCAGGTTGCGGTTGGGCAGGCCGGTGAGGGCGTCGAACTCCGCCATGTAGGCGAGCCGCGTCTGCGTCTGATGGCGCCGCACCGCCGCCGACAGCACGTGCGCGATGGCTTCGGCGAAGCTCACATCCTCGGCGTCGAACGCGGCCTCGCCCGGCGAGCCGACGAGGAGGGCGCCATAGACGCCGCTTTCGGCGTGGATGGGCACGCAGATGCCGCTGCGGTCGTGTATAGCGGCGCCCGCCGAGTCGAGCTGCGCCGCCCACTGCGCCGCGCCCTCGGTGCGACTGCGGACCAGCGCTTCGGCGGACTCCCCGCAGGCCGCGCGCACCATGAGCTGCGCTTCGGGGGCGCAGCGCTCCACGATCGCCGCCGCCTCGCAGCCTCCATCGCGCAGGCCGCGCGCGGCCTCGGCGAGCACGGCATCGAGGCCCGCCTGGCCGAGCGCCAGCTGACCCACGCGCGCGATGATTTCCTGGCGCTGCGCATGCAGCGCCATCGTGCGCTCGGACTCCTTGCGCTTCGTGATGTCCACCATCGCGCCGATCATGCGCACGGGCTTGCCGCCGGAATCGCGGATCACCCTGCCCCGGTCGAACACCACCGCGTAGCTGCCGTCCTTGCGGCGGAAGCGGTACTCGCCCGACCAGCTCTTGTACCCGCCTTCGATCGCCGCGCGGCAGTCGCCGTTGACCGACGCGAGGTCCTGCGGATGGATGCGCGAGGTCCACGAATCGACGTACGCGCCCACCTCGTAAGGCTCGTAGCCGAACACGGTGCAGAAATTCTCGTTCCACCAGATCTGGTCGGTGTGCAGGTTCCAGTCGTAGACCACGTCGTTGGTGGCGCGCGCCACGATCTCGAAGCGCTCGAGGCTCTGCTGCAGGCGCTCCTCGGCCTTCAGCCGCTCGGTAATGTCGCGCACGATGCCCACTACGTAGCTGCGGCCCGACGCGCGCACCACGCGCCGCGTGCCCTCTACCGGCACCAGCGAGCCGTCCTTGCGGCGAAAGTGTGCGCGCACCAGCTGGGTGCCTTCCGGGCTGGACACCAGCCTTTCGTACTCGGCGCGCAGCTGGGCTTCGCCACGGTCCTCGAACAGCATCGCCGGATTGCGGCCGGCGAGCTCCGCCGGCTCGTAGCCGAGCGAATGCGCCGCAGCGTCGTTGAGGTCGATGATCTTCATGGCCTCGGCGTCCACCAGGAAAATGGCGTCGGCAGAGGCATTGAGCGCCGCACGAAAGCGCTTGAGCTGCTCCTCGGCGCGCTTGCGTCCGGTGATGTCGCGGCCGGTGCCGCGGTAGCCGCGGAAGGCGCCGCTTTCGTCGAATACCGGATGGCCGCTGACGCTCACGAAGGCGCGCCCGCCGCCCGGCAGCGACCAGCGGTACTCGAAATCGCGGAACGGCTCGCGCCGACCGAGCGTCTCTCGGTGCGCCCGCCACTCCGGTGTTTCGGGGTCGATGCCCGGCGACTCCCAGCGGCGCCGGCCGATCACCGCCCGCAGATCGACGCTTACGCGCTGCAGGATCCCGCCGTGCAGGCGGGTGAAGCGCATGTCCTCGTCGGTTTCCCAGTACCAGTCGCTCGACAGCTCGGTGAGGTTGCGAAAGCGCTCCTCGCTCTCGCGCAGCGCGCGCTCGGCGGCGCGGCGCGCCGTAATGTCGCTGATGGTGGAGACCACCCCGTAGGAATGCTGCTCGTCGGCACGCCTCAGAAAGGCGGTGTTCACCGACAGCCAGGTGACCGAGCGGTCTTCGCGCACGATGCCCACGACGTAGTCGGTGAGCCCGCGGCCGGTGCGCGCGGTGACGCGGGCCGGCCGCTCGTCCTCGGGCATGGCCGAGCCGTCCTCCCGCACGCACGCAAAGAGGGAAGTGAAGCCGGGCTTGCCGATCAGCTCGGCCTCCGGCACGCCGATGATGCGCACGGCCGCCGCGTTGGCCGCCACGATGTTGAGCGCCCGGTCGTAGACCAGGATGCCTTCGTTGGCGGAATTCACCACGGTGCGGTAGCGTTCCTCGCGCTGCAGGTTCTCCAGCGCGAAGGAGATGTTGTCGGCGAGGCGCTCCAGCAGCGCGGTAAGCTCGGCGGTGAAGGCCCCGCGTTCGGCGTGCTGCAGGCCGAAGACCCCGGCCAGCTCTCCTTCGACCACCAGCGGAAACACCGCCGCCGAGCCGATGGCGTAGCTGCGCACGGCGCGGCGCGCGGGGTTGATGCGCGCGTCGGCGGCATAGTCATTGGCGATGGCCGGCCGGTTGGTGCGGCAGGCGAGCCCGATCAGGCCCTGCCCGCCGGATTGCGAAGCATCAATGGAGGCCGGCACGAGCTCCGCTTCGCCGGCGCGCGGCCCGCTGGCGGCGGCGCGATGCAGCAGTCCGCTCGCCGGATCGAGCATGAACACCGTGCCCAGCAGAAAGTCGCCGCTTTCCACTGCGATCCGGCAGGCGCGCGACAGCATCTCCTCGGTGGACTTGGCGCGCAGGATGGCCTCGTTGGCGGAGCTGAGGGCCTCGTACATGGTCTTCAGCCGCGCCACGCGCAGCTCGGCGACCTTTCGCTCGGTGATGTCGCGCGCCGTGCCGCGGTAGCCCGTGAAGCGTCCCGCCTCGTCGAACACCGGCTCGCCGCTGATCGAGATGTAGCGCCGCTCGCCGTCGGGCTCGGTACGCAGGTACTCGAAGTCGCGGAACGACTGGCGCGCCGCGAGCACCGCCCGGTGCGCTTCCCAGGTCTGCGAGAGCGGCTGGTGGGACGGTATTTCCCAGCGGCGCAGGCCCAGCGTGGTGGCGACCGGCGCGCGCTCGGCCGCCCCGGGAGAGGCCCAGATGAAGCGCAGCTCCTCATCCTGCTCCCAGTACCAGTCGGACGACAGGTTGGCCAGGCTGCGAAAGCGCGCCTCGCTGTCGCGCACGCGCCGCTCGGCATCCAGCCGGTCGAGCGCGGACGAGGCGTTCGCCGCCATGCGCTCGGCCAGGGCGACCAGCTCGGCGTCGAAGCTGCCGGCCTCGCTCGCATAGAGAATGAGCAAGCCCGCCGGGGCCGCCGCGCGCCGCAGCGGGATGCAGGCAACCGCGGCGAAGCCGAAGCGCCGGGCGGCTTCCCGCCACGGCTGCAGCGCCGGCTCGGCCAAGAAGTCGTTGCTGACCTCGGTGCGGTTCTCGCGCATGGCGCGACCGCCCAGCCCCTGCCCCAGCGGCAGCGCCGGATCGACCGAGATCGGCGCCTGCGCCGGGTAGCTGCCTGCCTCGCCGGCGCACGCCGCGACCTCGAGCAGGCCGCTTGTGCGGTTGAGCAGCCGCACGGAGGCGAGCGTCATCCCGCCCAGCTGCACCGCGATGTCGCAGATCGACCGGTAGAGCTCGCGCTCGTCCTTGAGGCGGGCGGCGGCCTCGTTCGCCGCGCTCAGGGCCGCGTACATCTGGTCGGTGCGCCGGGCGCGGGCGCTCGCCGCCTCGCGCTCGCTGATGTCGCGGAAGTTGTACACCAGGGCGCGCACGCTCTGGTCGCCCAGCAGGTCGGTGCAGGAGCCCTCCAGCAGGCGGTAGCTGCCGTCTTTGTGGCGCATGCGCAGGTTGAGCGGCTGAGCGACGCCCGGATGCTCGCGCGCCGCGGCCATCATGCGCTCGTACGCCTCGCGGTCGCCCGGATGGGCGAGCTCGCCGATCGGCCAGCCGAGGGTTTCGCCCCTGGCATAGCCCAGGCTGCGGCGCGCGCCGGGGCTGCCGTAGATCATGCGCCCTTCGCCGTCGGCGAGCAGGATGCCGTCGGCGCTGTTCTCGATCAGCGCGCGAAAGCGCCGTTCGCTGCGCTGCAGGGCTTCCTCGGCATCGCGGCGCAGCGAGATATCCTCGAAAAGCGCGATTTCGTAGCTCGGCGCGCCGTCGGCGCCGCGCACCAGCGAGACCGTCACCTCGACCCAGACCGCGGCGCCGTCCTTGCGCAGGTAGCGCTTGATCACCGAAAAGGAATCGATCTCGCGCGCGCGCATCTTGCGCCGCAGCGCGAGGGTTACGTCGCGGTCCTCGGCGTGCGACAGCTCGAACACCGTAAGCGCGGCCAGCTCCTCGCGCGAATAGCCGAGGATCTGGCACAGCTTGCGGTTGACCAGCTGGAAACGTCCGTCGTGCGCGACATGGGCAATGCCGACCGCCGCATGGTCGAAAGTGGCGCGAAAACGCTCCTCTAGGTCGACTTGCGACGTGACGTCGGTGAAGTTGGCCACGACCGCCGCGACGTCCGCGTCGCGCAGGCGGTTGCGCAGCGCCGCCTCGAGCATGCGCCAGCTGCCGTCGTGGTGGCGGAAATGCGCCTTCAAAGTTACGCGCCCCTGCGGCGCGGCGACCAGGCCGGCGTACTGCGCCTGAACCGAGTCGCGCTCGAACGGGTGCGCCATCTCGAGCAGGCTGTTGCCGCTCCACAAGAGCTCGCGCATCGCCGGGTTGCCGTACAGCAGCTCCCCGCGGCTGCCGAACAGGCCGATCGCCTCGCGGCTTTCCTCGATCAGCGCGCGGTAGCGCCGCTCCGTCAGCCGCAGCGAGCTCTCAGTCTGGCTCTGCAGGCTCGCCAGGCGCACCAGGCGGGTCAGCGAGGCTGCGTCGAGCTCGCTCTTGCGCATTACCTCGTAAGCGCCGCGCTTGAGCACTTCGGGCACCAGGGCAGGGTGCGGGTTGCCGGTAACCACGATGACCGGGCCGCGCGCCGCGGCGCCCGCCTTCTCCAGCGTGGCGAAGCCGGCGCTGTCGGGCAGGTCCAGGTCGAGAACCGTGATGTGCACGGTCTGCGACTCCAGCACCTCGAGGCCTTGCGCAAGGCTCGCGACATGCACCACCTCGGCGCCGCCACGCACGGCCTCGGCGAGGCACGCGTGCACCAGCTCGGCGTCGTTGGGGTCGTCTTCGACCAGCAGGATGCGCAGGCGGGCATCCTGCCGCATGCGGCCGAACCCCAGGTCCGAAGCCGCGGTCACGCCGCCTTCGCCGGGAAGAGGGCCGCGAGAACCTGGGTCAGACCTGAGACGAACGCATCCTTGCCGATGAGACCGGCGGCGCCGGCGCGCCGGGCCGCGGCGGCCGCCTCGGGCGAATAAAACAGCGTCATGCCGATCACCACCGGCGCGCCGGGAAGCGCGCTCGCCGCGTGCACGGCGTCGAGCCTGCGTGCCGGCGCCGGCCCGAGGTCGAGCAGCAGGAGGTCCGCCGCGTCCGGGTCTGCGATGACACAGCCGGGCAGACGCGCCACGTAGTCGCTCGCCGCGGCCAGGAACGCCGGGCTGTCATCGGTGATGGCGATGCGGATTTCCCCCATGCGCCGAGATTACGGAGGGGTCGCGGCGCGGGGTATCGGGGGCTCCCCTAGGGTTTCTTAGGGATTCCCTGAGAACACGTTAGCGCTTGTCAGCCTTCGGGGGGAATGAGTCCGGTGCGCAGCGCGTAGCGCACCAGGCCGGCCACCTCCCGGATGCCCAGGCGCTCCATGATCTGCGCGCGGTGGGTTTCCACGGTCTTGACGGACAAATTGAGCATGAAAGCGATTTCCTTGGTGCTCTTGCCGCCCGCCACCAGGCGCAGCACCTCGCGCTGGCGGGCGGTGAGCACGTCCGGCCCCGCCTCGCCGCCGACGCGCTGCACGTAGCCCTCCACCACCTGGCGCGAAACCGCGGGGCTGAGCCAGCTTTCGCCGCGGATCACCGTGCGCAGCGCAAGCTCCAGCTCGCCGGTGGCGGCGTCTTTCAGCAGGTAGCCGACCGCCCCGGCGCGCAGCGCCTGAAGCACGTATTCCTCGCCGGCGTGCATTGAGAGGATAACCACCCGCACCGCGGGCAGCTGCTCGCGCATGCGCGCGGCCGCTTCGAGCCCGGTGATGCCTTTCATGGCGATGTCCATCAGCACCACGTCCGGGCCCTCGCGCGCCGCGATGTCGAGCGCTTCCTCGCCGCTGGAAGCCTCGCCCACCACCTGCACGTCCGCCATGGCGCCCAGCAGCGAGCGGATGCCCGCCCGCACCAGCGCGTGATCGTCGGCCAGCACCACGCGAATCACGGCCCGGTCTTCCTGGATCAATTTTCCGTTTCCTTTTGCCCGAGCGGGAATGTTGCCAGCAATACCGTGCCCTGTCCGGGCGCCGCGCGAAGCTCGAGCGTTCCGCCGGCGAGCGCCACGCGCTCTTCCATGCCGACCAGCCCGAGGCTCTCGCCCACCGCGCCGCGCCGGCGCGCGACCTCGGGATCGAAGCCGCTGCCGTCGTCGCGCACCGAGAGCGCGAGCCGGCCGCCGGCGGTGAAAAGACGCAGCCATACGTTGCGCGCTCGCGCGTGCCGCAGGACGTTGTTGATGGCTTCCTGCGCGACGCGAAAGCATGCGGTTTCCACTTCGGGCGCCACGCCATGCGGCGCTTCGGCAGCGTCGAAGTGCGGCGCAAGGCCGCCGATGCCGGTCTGCCGGTCGAGGTGCGAGCGCAGCGCGGCGACCAGCCCCAGGTCGTCTAGCTGCAGCGGCCGCAGGCTGAGCGACAGCTGGCGCACCCGTTCCAAAGTGTGCGTGACGGTGGCGATGCATTCGTCGACCCGGGCGCGCGATTCGAGCTGGATCTTGAGCGCGGTCAGGGCTTGGCCGATGTCGTCGTGCAGGTCGCGCGCGAGGCGGCCGCGCTCCTCCTCCTGCACTTCCAGCAGCCGCCGCGATAGCGCGCGCAGCCGCTCCTGCGACAGCTCGAGCGCCTTGCGCGTAGCGAGGTGGCGCTCGTGGTCGCGTCGCTCCTCGAGCGCGCGGTGCACCGAAGCGGCGAGGCGCGCCAGGCCGTGCTTGAGCACGTAGTCGGTGGCGCCGGCGCGCAGCGCTTCCACGGCGCGCTCCTCGCCCAGGGCGCCCGACACCAGCACGAAGGGCAGCAAGGCGTCGCGCCGGCGCACGTGCTCCAGCGCCTCTAGGCCGGTGTAGTCGGGCAGGCGGTAGTCGGCCAGCACGAGGTCGAAGCGCCCGGGGGCGAACGCCGCCTCGAACGCCGCGCGTCCATCGGTGAGCGTGGCGGCGCACTCGAAGCCGCCTTCGGCGAGCGCCGCGAGCTCGAGCTCGGCATCGGCCGGCTCGTCCTCCAGCACCAGCACGCGCAGCGGCATGCCGCTCATCGAGCGCACTCGACGGGCTGCACCGTGAAGTAGAAGCAGGCGCCCCGTCCGGGCTCGCCCTCGCCCCAGATGCGCCCGCCGTGGCGATGCACCACCCGGCGCGCCGTGGCAAGGCCGATGCCCGTACCCTCGAATTCGTCGGCGCGGTGCAGGCGCTGGAAGACGCCGAACAGGCGGTCGGCATAACGCATGTCGAAGCCCACGCCATTATCGCGCACGTAGACCGCGGTCTCGCCCTCTTCCAGCCGGCGTACGCCGATCTCGACGACCGCGGCGCGCTGCGGCCGGGTGTACTTCACCGCATTGTCGAGCAGATTCTGCAGCACTACGCGCAGCAGCGAGGCATCGCCGCGGACCGCGGGCAGCGCTCCGATGCGCCATTCGAGCTTGCGGCGCGCGAGGTCGGGCTTCAAATCGTCGATCACCTCGTCCACCAGCGCATGCAGCGACACCACGCGCATCTCGAGGGGCGCGCGGCCGGTGCGCGACAGCGCGAGCAGGTCGTCGATCAGTGCCGCCATGCGCTGAGACGAGGCGGCGATGGTGTTCAGGTAGTGCGCGGTCTTTTCGGTCGCCGGCGGCAGCTCGCGCTCGAGCAGCTTCACGAAGCCGTCGATATGGCGCACGGGCGCGCGCAGGTCGTGCGACACCGAATAGCTGAACGCCTCCAGCTCCTTGTTGGCGGCCTCGAGCTGCTCGGTGCGGCTGCGCACGCGGTCCTCCAGCTCGCGGTTGAGCCGCTCGAGCTCCTGCTGGGTGCGGTTGCGCTCGGTGACGTCGTTCAGCATGACCAGGCGCGCCGCGCGCCCGCGCCACTTGACGAGGTGGCCCACGCCCTCGATGTCCATCTGGCGGCCGTGCTTTGCCACGTGCCGGAACGCCCCGCGGATCACCTCGCCCGCCTCGCGGCGCACCAGCTCGTGGATCGAGTCGCGCTCCTGCGGCAGCCGCACCTGCGGCACCGACATGGCGAGGAACTCCTCGCGCGAGTAGCCGTACAGGTCGACCGCCGCCTGGTTCACCCCGAGGAAGCGCAGCGTCTCGATGTCGACCACCCACATCGGCAGCGGGCTGTGCTCGAAGAGCATGCGGTAGCGGCCCTCCTGCGGGTCCATCTTGTCCACCAGGCGCTGCAGCGCCGCCGCCAGGAACCGAAGCGTGTTCATCAGCCCGGAATGTTAACTTGGCACGCCAATTGCACCCTGCAGGCGGTGATCCCGGGCAACGGCAGGAATTACAACGAGAGATCCGCCCAAGAGGCGGGTTTGCGCTACGTGGCCGACGGCGTCCCGGGCATCCGCCGGCGCAAATCCGGCAAGGCGTTCACCTATTCGCATTCGCAGGGCGGCGCTGTGCGCGACGCGCAGACGCTCGCCCGCATCCGCGCCCTCGCCATCCCTCCCGCGTGGCAGGACGTGTGGATCTGTCCGCGGGACGACGGCCACCTGCAGGCCACCGGCCGCGATACGCGCGGGCGCAAGCAATACCGCTATCACGCCCGCTGGCAGGAGGTGCGCGGCGAAACGAAGTTCGGGCGCATGGCGGCATTCGCCCGCGCGCTGCCCCGCATCCGGCGCCGGGTCGGCCGCGACCTCGCGCTGCCAGGGCTGCCGCGCCAGAAAGTGCTGGCGACCGTGGTGAAGCTGCTCGAGACCACGCTGATCCGGGTGGGCAACGAGGAGTACGCGCGGGAGAACGACTCCTTCGGACTCACCACGCTGCGGATGCGGCAAGTACGGGTGCGCGGCGCGCGACTGCATTTCCGCTTCCGCGGCAAAAGCGGCGTGCAGCACGAGATCGAGCTGGCCCACCCGCGCCTGGCGGGCATCGTGCGCCGCATGCAGGACCTCCCGGGCGAAGAGCTGGTGCAGTACGTAGACGAAGCCGGCGAGACCCGCCGGGTCGAATCGGGCGACGTGAACGCCTACCTGAAGGAGATCACCGGGCAGGATTTCACCAGCAAGGATTTCCGCACCTGGGCGGGGACCCTGCTTGCGGCCCGCGCGCTCGGCCGGATGGACAGGCGCGCTTCGTCCGGCGAAGCGCAGCGCAACGTGGCCCAGGCGATCGAAGCGGTGGCCCGGCGGCTCGGCAACACCAAAGCCGTGTGCCGCAAATGCTATGTGCACCCCGCCGTCATCGAGGGTTACCTGGAAGGCCGGTTGCCCGATGCCATGGGCGAAAAGTCGCTGGTCACCTTCCTCAAGCCGCCGCGGGCGCGCCGCGCGCCGCGCTCGCTGGTACCGCTGCTGCAGCGCTCGCTGGCGGCACGCCGCTTGCGCGGCAAGAGCTCACCATCGACGTCGTCTACTAGAGGAGTATCTCCATGAAACTGAAGCTTCTTTTTGCAGTGGCGGCGCTGTTCGCCCTGCCCGCAACCGCGCAGATCCAGTCCGGCTCAAACATAGGCGCGCGCGGACCGTCCACCGGCACGAGCGCCGACACCGCTGGCCTTGCCGGGACGACTGCACCGCGCACGCCGGCTACGGCTGAGCCCTCCACCGAAACCAGCGTAGGCACGAGCGGCGCAACCACCCCGGCGGCACCCACCCGCACGAGCGGGCTATGCGACACGCTGACCGGCGAGGAGCGCATCCGCTGCCAGCGCGAGCAGGCGGCCACGGGAACCCAGGGCAGCGGTTCCGCGGGCGCGGGAAGCACCGGCATGAGCCCCGGAAGATAAGCGTCAGAGGAACCGTGGTGGAGTGAGGAAGATCTAGCCGAATCTGGAGGAGTGGAGGAGGCTGGAGTGGAGGAGGCTGTCCTTACTTACCCATGGCAGGCGCATCTCCTCAAAACCACGGCTCAATGAGCGGCATTCCTAGGCGCTGCGCCGCTCATGTCGGTGTCGTAGTGCCGCGGCTACCGCCGCAGCCACGGTAGCTTCATCGAACGGTTTTTTGATATGAGCCTGGAAGCCGGCCTCCCGCGTGCGTTCCCGGTCCGCGTCGCTCGCTAAGCCGGAAATTGCCACGACCGGCGGACTGGCCGGCGCCCGATGAGGCGGTGTGATTCGTGCACGACCACCGCCGGTCGAAGCTCGGTCTGCTCGAGGCAGCGACGTGCGCATTCGGCGAACAGGCCTGGCTCGAAGCTGTATTCGCGCAACAAGGTGGTGAGCGGCGTGGCATACGTCGAAGCGAGGACCGCCTGCGCATCGAGCCCTAACATCTGCACGGCAAGACCCGTCGCCTCGGCATATTTATCCAGCGCCGGCCGCCAGAGATTGGAGCCGAACAAGTTGGCTTGCACGCCGGCCTACTCTTC
>DATACE010000170.1:0-9185 GCA_036259215.1 Burkholderiales bacterium
CTGCGCCATGCCGCCGGAGAGTTCGGCGGGGCGGCATGGCGCAGCGCGCGGCGCTCGCGCGCTGCTTGGCGCGCCGGCCGGAGGTCCTGCTGCTCGACGAGCCCTTCAGCGCGCTCGACGAGGTGACGCGCACCGAGATGCAGGACCTGCTCGCGCAGATCATCGCGCGCCACACCAGCGCCGCGGTGCTCGTTACGCACGACATCGACGAGGCGCTGCGCCTCGCCGACCGCATCGTGCTCCTCGGCGGCGCGCCCGGCCGCGCAATCGGGGAGTGGAAGCTCCCGCTGCCGCGCCCGCGCGACGAGACACTCGCGGCGCTCACGCGCGCCCGCGCCGAGATAGTGCAGGCGCTGCGCCAGACGCGCCGCCCCGCCCCACAACCCGTACCCCTTGCCGCCTGAACCGCCATGCACGAAAACCCGAGCCGCCGCCAGTTCCTGAAGCTCTCCGCATTTTTCACCGCCGCCGGGGCGCTGCCCCTCCTGCAGGCGAGCCGCCACGCGAGGGCGGCCGACCCGGACGCGCCGCTGCGCATCGGCTACCTGCCGATCACCGACGCCACCGCGCTACTGGTCGCGCACCACAACGGGCTTTTCGAGAAGCAGGGCCTAGCAGTGGAAAAGCCGCGCCTTTTCCGCAGCTGGGCTCAGATCGTCGAGGCGTTCCTGAGCGGGCAGGTGAATGCCGTGCATCTGCTCTCGCCGATGACCGTCTGGGCGCGCTATGGCAGCGGCTCGCGCGCCAAGGTGGTGGCATGGAACCACATGGCCGGCTCCGGGCTCACCGTGCAGCCGACCGTCAACCAGGTGCGCGAACTCGGCGGTACCACGGTAGCCATTCCTTTCTGGTACTCCATCCATAACATCGTGCTGCAGCACCTGTTGCGAGCCGAGGGACTTGAGTCCATCGCCGAAGGACAGCCCGGCCCGAGACAGGTGAAGCTGGTGGTGATGGCGCCCTCCGACATGCTTCCGGCGCTCGCCGCCCGGCGAATCGCCGGCTACATCGTGGCCGAGCCCTTCAACGCCGCGGCCGAAGTGCTGAAAGTCGGCAGGATCCTGCGCTTCACCGGCGACGTGTGGAAGGACCACGCCTGCTGCGTCGTCCTCATGCACGAGGAAGACCTGGAGCGGCGCCCGGAATGGTCGCAGAAGGTGGTGAACGGCATCGTGCAGGCGCAAGCCTGGATCCACGACCACCGCGACCAGACCGCGCGCATTCTCGCCAAGGACAACGCGCAGCGGTACACGCCGCACAGCTACGAGGCGCTCGCCCGGGTCATCGCCCCCGCGCCACAGCAGGACGCCGCCTACCTGGAGTCCGGCGCCATCCGCCATGCCGACTGGAACGAAAAGCGCATCGACTTCCAGCCCTACCCGTTCCCGAGCTACACGGAATCGCTGGTCGCCATGCTGAAGCAGACGCTGGTCCTCGGGCAGAACGACTTCCTGAGTAACCTCGACCCCGCGTTCGCAGCACGCGACCTCGTCGACGAGCGCTTCGTGCGCAAGGCCATCGCGGGCGTCGGCGGCATGCAGGCCTTCGGCCTGCCGGAGCGCTTCGAGCGCAAGGAAACCATCGCCGTCTGACGTGACGCGCGCGCTTTCCGCGAACCTGCTGGGCCTCGGGACGCTGCTCGTTCTGTGGGCCTTCGGCGCCTGGCTTCTGCGGGAGCGGGTGGCGCTCGCCGCGCTTCTCGGCCCGGCCGAGACTTTCGAGGCCCTCTACCAGCTCCTCGCGCAGAACGAGCTGACCCGCCACACGCTGACCAGCCTCAAGCGGGTGCTCGTCGGGCTCGCGCTCGCGCTCGCGGCCGGCGTGCCCATCGGCCTCGCCGTCGGCGCTTCGCCCAAGGTGGAGGCGAGCACAAGCGGCGCATTCCAGTTCCTGCGCATGATCTCGCCGCTTTCGTGGATGCCGATCGCCGTGATGGTCTTCGGGATCGGCGATGGGCCGATCTACTTTCTGCTCGGCTTCGCCGCCGTCTGGCCCGTGATCCTCAACACCGCCGCCGGCGTGCGCCAGCTCGACCCGCGCTGGCTGATGCTCACGCGCAGCCTCAGCGCCACGCGCCTGGAGGTGCTGCTGCGCATCGTGCTGCCGGGCATCCTTTCCCACATCCTCACGGGCGTGCGGCTGGCGATCGGCATCATATGGATCGTGCTCGTTCCCGCCGAGATGCTCGGGGTGAGCTCGGGCCTGGGCTACTTCATTCTCGATACGCGCGACCGGCTCGCCTATTCCGAGCTCATGGCGGCCATCATCGTCATCGGCGCGCTCGGCTTTTTCCTCGACGGCCTCGCCCAGAAACTGCATCGGCGCTGGGCCGGCTGAGCGGGGAACACTGACCGCCTCCTGGCTAACTCTGGTGCGGGCCGCGCATCTCTCGGAGCACGTCCTCGACCCGCCGCCAAAGCCTCTCCTGCTCCGCATCGCCGGCTTCCCGGCAGGTCACGGCTTTTTGCGCGGCCTCGGCGATGGCTTTTGCACCCTGCGTCTCGAAAAGGTGGCGTGCGATTGCCGCGGCGTCGGTTGCATTCATATCGGGTTCCTTTTCAGGGACATGCAAGAAAAACGACATGCGTACCACTCCTGCATGCAAGTCGTGCGCCCGGCCCCCCTCTATGGAAAATCCGGCCATTCGCGGCGATTTAAGCCAAGACGGACATCGCACCGGCTTTCGGACACTCGCGGATGATTCAGCCGCCAAGCCAGCGAAAGCACGCCCGGCGCCAAGTTCATGTTCGGCATGAGATGCGGGTCTACGCGCGTCTTGATGCTGGAGTTGACTGCCGCGCGGTAGTAGCGGCGCACGTGGGCGAGCGTGCGCTCGTCGACATCGCCATTGGGATAGGAAAAGAATTCCGCAGGCCGTGCCAGCTTCGCCTCGATCATGCGGCGGCTGTCGCGCAATTCGGCCTCGATCTCGCCGTCGCTCAGGCTCGGCAATATCGGGTGCGTCATCGTGTGGGAGCCGACCTTGACCATCGCCGGATCGAGCTGGCGCAGTTCGTCCCACCCGGCGAGGTCGAACGCTTCGCGGTCCGCCTCGGACGGGACGAAGGCAGCCGTGGCATGCCTCAGCATTGCCTCGACCCGCGTGCGGTGCGGGAACTGCAGCTTTTTCATCCAGGCGACGAACAGCTCGATTTCGGCGGGGGCGCCGAGATCGCGAGCCAGCTCCCTCCTCATGCGCGGCGCGGCAAATTGCAGGCGCCGCCGCGCCTCGTGGGTCCACAGCCAGCGTCGCTCCTCAATGAGGCCCGGACAGACAAAAAAGGTCGCGGGAATGCCGAGCGACCGCAGGACCGGGTATGCCACCTGAACATTGCTGCGCAGGCCGTCGTCGAAGACCATTGCTGCCCGGCGTGGCCGGCCGGGGTGATGGGCTGCGCCGAACGAAGCGGCAAGTTCCGCCAGCGGCACGAACGTGAATACACGCCGCAGGTAGCACAGCTGCCGCTCGAGCCAGGCGGCGCGGCGACGCGGCGTGCCGTGGCAAAGGAATATGAGGTCCTCGCCATTGTCCAGGGCGCGCGTCTGCCCCACGCGAAGCCAATACCCGACGGCCCGTGGCACCCGGAGCATATTCCGCACGATTCGCATGGTTAAGGCCCGCTCATGGGCACGCGGCTTCCATACCGAGCAGATATACGCGCTTCCCGTGACAAGGCTCACCGCCCGCTAGTAATTGCGGCTCATGCCCGCCATGCGGACCATGTGTCCCGCGCGCCGTGCGGTCCGATAGGTACGGTACAAGCCAAGCATGCCCAGACAGACCAGAACCGGCGGTGGAGCATTCGATACCCGCATCGATGCGTTCGTATTGGGAATGAACGAGACGGGCCTGACCGCAGTCCGTTGCCTGGGCAGGCAAGGGATCGGTGTTAAAGGCTTCGATATCGGCGCCCAGCGTGCGGGATTCCGGTCGCGCTATTGCGCGGCGGAAGTTTGCCCCGATCCGCTGCAGCAGCCGGACGACCTGGTTCGATTCCTGAGGCATCAAGTCCGGGATGCGTCGCAAAAAGCCGTCTTGCTGCCTACCGCGGATCTGTTTTTCCTTTTTCTTTCCCGGCATCGCGCGCAGCTGGCAGACAAGTTCCTCATGAGCTTGCCTGCCGTGGAAGTGGCCGAAAGCGTAGTCAACAAGCGCAGGCTCTATGAGCTCGCGGCGGCAAACGGCACGCCGTTTCCGAAGTCCTATTTCCCGGGCACGTACGACGAGGCCCTCGCGATAAAAGACGCGTTGCGCTATCCGGCATTCATCAAGCCGTACTGGGGGCACCAGTGGAGGCGGCACTTCGGGGGGAGGCACAAGGGCTTCAAGGTACAGTCGCCCGACGAGTTCCTGAGCAGGTTTCAGGAGGTCCTGGCGTCGGGTCACTCGGCCCTGGTCCAGTCCTATATCACGAGCGCCGATGACAACCTGTTCAGCCTCTCACTGTACGTAAGCCAGACAGGCGAAGTGCTGGCGGCCTTCCCGCGCAGGCAGGTGCGCCAATATCCGCCCAATTCCGGAACGGTTACGCTGGCCATCGGTGAGCACAACCCCGAGCTCGTTGCCAACGGAGCCCACTTCTGCCAGTCGATCGGGTATCGAGGCATTGCGGGACTGGAATACAAGCGCGATCGGGAAGATAACCATTACAAGCTCCTGGATTTCAATCCCAGGCTGATGCTCTCCGACGGGCTGACGTCCGATTGCGGAATCAACCTGCCCCTGATGCAGTACCTGGACCTGACCGGCCAGAAGCCCGCGCCGCCGCGTGAACACGCGCAAGGCGTCAAGTGGCTGGAGTCCATCGCGGACTTCCATGCGTTCAAGCAGTATCACGAGCTCGGCGAGCTCGGATTCAAGGACTGGTTCAGGTCCGTTAGGGGAGCCAAGTCTTTCGCGCTGTTCGCCTGGGACGACCCCCTCCCCTTCCTGGTGGCTCGCAAGTTCGGCTTGTCCTACGGCCGCATTCTCCAGTACGCAATAAAGGATTTCCTTCACAGGAAATTCCGCCCGCGTCGTCCTATCTCGCCGACGGCGAGGCCCGGTCAGGCGCGGTTGTAGGCGGCAGCGCCTTCGCAATTCGCCCGCCTTGGTGGTCGGGCCTTACCTCTTTCGGTTTCCGGCACGGTCCGTGCCATAGAGCTTTCTCAGCTCGCCTTTGGCGCGTTCGAGCACCTGGCGCCGCGACTTCGACAAGCCCTTGCCCGCACGATTGGATGCGTGCCGCGGAATCTTCTGGCGCGCATGTGGGTCCACCTACTTTTCACTGGAGGATGGACATGGCCGAGAAGCTCGAAGACCTGCTGTTCGGGCTGGAAGAGAAATTCTGGCTGAAGGGCGCGGAGCATTACGCCGGCAACCTTTCCCCCGCCGCAGTCATGGTGTTCCCTGATCCCGCCGGTGTTCTGGTGAAGGACGAGATCGAGCGCTCCATCGCTGGCGGCGCGCGCTGGAGCGACGTGGCGCTCGAAGAGCACCGCCTGGTGGAGTTGAACGATCGCGCTGCCGTCGTGACCTACAAGGCGACCGCGCGCCGTGACGGCGAAGCGAAACCCTATGTCGCGCGCGCCAGCAGCGCCTACGTGCATGACGGGCGGGCCTGGAGGCTCGCCTTCCACCAGCAAACCCCGCTGTAGGCGCACGACCGGCGGGGCGCACTTCTTGCAGGATTTGCGCATGGCTAGGGTGCGAGCAGGAATGGCGCGGCAAAAGCGCACGAGCAAGACGATCAGGGGGTTCGCGGCCACGCGCGGCCCGCGCGACGTCATCAAGCAAGCCGAAGCGGATCTTACCCGCGGGCTGGAGGACACCGACTGCCGCGTGCCCGCCAAGTCCTCCGAGCCCCATTGCCCGCGGCCCCGGCGCAGGAAAAAAGAGCCATGAAGCCGCTCGTCGTCATTACCGGCGCGGCAGGCGACATCGGCTCGGCGCTCGCCGAGGCGCTGACCGACGACTACAGCTTGGTCGGTCTGGACCGGCCCGGCAAAAAGGCGGCGATCCCGCTCATTGCCGTGGATCTGAGCTCCGCAGAATCGGTGAAGGACGCGTTTGCTGAATTGCGGGCGCAGCACGGCGCGCGTATCGCGAGCGTCATTCATCTCGCCGCCTACTTCGACTTCACCGGCGAGGAATCGCCGCTGTACGAGAAGGTCAACGTGGGGGGCACGCGCCATTTGGTTGCGGCCCTTCAGGGCTTCGAGGTCGAGCAGCTTCTCTACTCCGGCACGATGCTCGTCCACCAGCCGTGCGCGCCGGGCGAGCGCATCAACGAGTCGCAGCCGCTCGCGCCCAAGTGGGCGTACCCGAAGTCCAAGGCCGCGGCGGAAGAGGTGATCCGGCGCGAGCACGGTCGCATCCCGTACGTGCTGCTGCACCTTGCCGGCGTCTACGACGACACCACCTGCGTGCCGACCCTCGCGCACCAGATCGCGCGCATCTACGAGCGGGACTTCAAGAGCTACGTTTATTCGGGCGACCCGCGCGCCGGCCAGTCGGTCGTGCACAAGGACGACATGGTCGATGCGTTCCGCCGTGCCGTCGACCGGCGGCGCGAGCTGCCTCCCGATGCGGTGATCCTCATCGGCGAGCCGGAAGCCCTGGGCTATGACGAGCTGCAGGACCGCATCGGCCGGCTGATACACGGGGAAAAGGAGTGGACCACGCTGCAGCTGCCCAAGCCTCTGGCAAAGGCCGGCTCCGCGCTGCAGGAGAAACTCGAGCCGGTCGTTCCGAACGCGTTCGACCAGGGCGAGAAACCCTTTATCCGTCCGTTTATGGTGGCGATGGCCGACGACCATTACGGGCTCGATATCACGCGCGCGCGCCGGCTGCTCGGCTGGGAGCCGCGCTACCGCCTGCGCGCGCGGCTCGTCAAACTGGTGCAGGCGCTGAAGGAAGATCCGCAGCGCTGGTACCGGGCGAACCGGGTCACGCCGCCCGCGTGGATGGCTGTGGCGGAGAAGCGCGGCGAGCATCCTGACGTGCTGCGCGTGCGCCATGAGGCGGCCTATCGCGACGAGCACCGACGCTTCCTGTGGGCGCATTTCCTCAACATCGCGCTCGGCACCTGGCTCCTAACCTCGGCGCCGCTGCTTGGCCTCGAGTCGGCCGCGCTCGCCGCGAGCGACACCGTCTCGGGCCTCGCCCTCATCGTGCTGGCGAGTCTGTCGCTCTCATGGCGCCTCGCCTGGGCGCGCTGGGCATGCGCATTTATCGGCGCTTGGGTTCTTTCGGCGCCGATCCTTTTCTGGGCGCCTACCGCCGCGGGCTATCTCAACGACACCCTGACCGGCGCGCTGGTCATCGGCCTCGCCGTGCTGACGCCTCCGGAGCCCGGCGTCTCGCCGGTCGCCGCCACGACCGGCCCCGAATCTCCGCCGGGCTGGAGCTTCAACCCGTCGAGCTGGACCCAGCGCCTGCCCATTATCGCGCTCGCCTTCGTCGGGCTGTATGTCTCGCGCTATCTCGCCGCCTATCAGCTCGGCCACATCGACAACGTGTGGGAGCCGTTCTTCGAGGGCGGTCCGAATCCAAAAAACGGCACCGAGGAAATCATCACCTCGAGCGTTTCCGAGGCGTGGCCGGTGTCTGACGCGGCGGCCGGCGCGCTCACCTACATGATGGAAATCCTCACCGGCATGGTGGGCTCGAGTCGCCGCTGGCGCACCATGCCGTGGCTGGTCATTCTCTTCGGCCTCATGATCGTGCCGCTCGGCGTGGTGTCGATCTTCTTCATCGTCATCCAGCCGATCTGGATCGGCACCTGGTGCACGCTGTGCCTGATCGGAGCCGCCGCCATGGTCGTGCAGATTCCCTACTCGCTAGACGAGCTGGTGGCCACGACGCAGTTCCTCGTGCGCCGGAAGCGCGCGGGAGCCGGCGTACTGCGGGTATTCTTTACCGGCGGGACCGACGAGGGAACCGCGCGGCCCTCCCCCGGCGAGTTCGAGCGCTCGCCCGCGCAGCTCGCTCGCGACATGCTGAGCGGCGGCGTGAACCTGCCCTGGAACCTGGGGCTTAGCATCGCGATCGGCGTGTGGCTGATGTTCACGCGCCTCACCCTCGGTGCCGAAGGGGGCATGGCCAACGCGGATCACCTGATCGGCGCGCTCACCATAACGGTTTCGGCAATCGCCTGCGCGGAAGTCGCGCGCGCTCTGCGCTTCCTGAACGTCGCCTTGGGGGCGGCGCTGCTCTTCACGCCGTTCGCTTTCGGCGCAACCGCCCAGCAGACCACCGTGTCACTCGCATGCGGGCTCGCCCTGATTGCGCTCAGCCTGCGGCGCGGCCGCGTGCAGGGCCGCTACGCCGGGTGGAACCGTTACATCTTCTAGAGCCCAGATTCGCTCACGTGCCGGGCGGCCACATGAACATACGCGTGGAGTGCCATGCCGGGTACCGGGGCGAACAAGAGCCGCGCAGCTTCGCGCTCGGCGAAACGCGCTTCCCGGTGGTCGAAATCCTGGACCGCTGGCTCGATCCTGCACACCGCTACTTCAAGGTGAAAGTCGGCGACGGCCGCCGCTTCATCCTGCGGCACGACAGCGTTTCGGACGAATGGGAGCTGGCCGCGCTCGTGGGACATGACACCGGCCCTCGCGGCTAACAGCGGCGCTCAGCGTCAACCTGGAAACGATCCGCTGGGCTTCGCAGTTCCAATCGTGCAGCGTGGATGACCGTCCACGCCGCCGTTGCGGCGAGTACGCCCATGATCGAAGCCACCGCGACGTCGGGCCAGTGGGTGCCGGTACCGAACACACCGAGCGCCGCCACCAGCACTGCCATATTTCCCAACACGTCATTCCGCGTGCAAAGCCAGACAGAACGCATGTCGGCATCCCCGTCGCGATAGCGGTAGAGCAGCATCGCCACGCCAAGGTTCGCCGCGATCGCCAGCGCGCCCACCCATCCCATGGTGATGGCCTCCGGCGTCCTGCCGGTCAGGGCGCTAATCAGGGCGCTTGCGATGACGATCACTCCGAAAACCGCCATTGAAAGCCCCTTCACCAGTGCCGCGCGCGCCCGCCAAGCAAGACCAAGCGGCAGCACGATGAGCGATATGACGTAGTTCCCTGCGTCTCCGAGAAAATCGGCCGAATCCGCGAAAAGGGAGACAGATGCTGCATGCAGGCTCGCGACGACCTCAACGGCGAACATCGCCGTGTTCACCGCGAGCGCCATCCAC
>DATACE010000171.1:0-8875 GCA_036259215.1 Burkholderiales bacterium
TATTTTCCCGGCTGGCACCAGCAGGCGACGTTCCTCGAGTTCTACATCAACGCCAACAAGTGGAAGTCGCTCTCCGACCAGCACAAGGCGATGATCGAATCGGCCTGCGGCGACCTCACGCGCGACGTGATCGCCGAGGGCGAGGCCACGCAGTGGCGCGCGATGACCGAGATGCGCGACAAGAACGGCGTGCAGATCAAGAAGTGGTCGCCGGAGATCATGGCCGCGTTCGAGAAGGCCTGGAACGAGGTGATCGCCGAGGAATCGAAGGCGAACCCGAACTTCAAGCGCGTGTACGACTCGTACGCCAAGTTCCGCAAGGACTACGCCATCTGGCGTGAGCACGGATACGTGAACTAGCCCGCAGGCCTGCCCGCATGGACAGGCTCCTCTGGGCAAGCAAGGCGATCGAACGGCTGCTCCACGCCATTTCCATGGCGGCGGGGTGGCTGTTCGTGGTCTGCACGGTGGTCATCCTGTTCGACGTGCTGACGCGCAAGTTCGGCTACCAGATCCCGCAAATGGGATCGACGCGGCTGCAGGAGCTGGAATGGCACCTGCACACGGCGCTGTTCTGCTTCTGGCTGGGCACGGCGTACATCAGGAACGCGCACGTGCGCATCGACATCCTGGTGGCGAATACCGCGCCGCGCCGGCTCGCCTGGATCGAGTTCATCGGCGTGCTGGGGCTCGCCCTGCCCTATTGCCTGGTGGCGATCTACTTCAGCTACGACTTTTTCCATACCGCCTGGCGGTTCAACGAGTACTCGGACTCGGCCACCGGGCTGCCGTGGCGCTGGATTCCGAAGGGCATGATCAGCATCGGGCTCATCCTCCTGCTCGCGGCGGTGGTGTCGGTGGGGCTGCGCCTCGCCGTCTACCTGTGGGGTCCGCAGCGGCTGCGTGCGGCGGCCGCCTTCCCCGGCGCGAAAGCCGGGCGATGATCGCCTGGGTCGGCCAGCACCTTTCGGTGTTCCTGTTCGTGCTGCTGGCGGTGGCGCTGTTCACCGGCTACCCAGTGGCGTTCGTGCTCGGCGGCATCGCGATCTTCTTCGGCGCGATCGGCATCGCCTTCGGCGTGTTCGAGCCGATGATGTTCTTCAACCTCCTGCCGCGCGTGTGGGGCGGCATCGCCGCCAACCCGATCCTCGTGGCAGTGCCGATGTTCATCTTCATGGGCACGGTGCTGGAGAGGAGCGGCGTCGCCAACGACCTGCTGCACGCGCTGCAGGTGCTCACGCGGCGCGTCCCCGGCGGGCTCGCGATGTCGGTCACGCTCATGGGCACGATCATGGCGGCGACCACCGGCATCGTCGGCGCCTCGGTGGTGATGCTGACCCTGGTGGCGCTGCCGCCCATGATGCAGCGCGGCTACCAGAAGGAGCTCGCGGTCGGCACCATCGCCTCGGCCGGCACGCTCGGCATCCTGATCCCGCCCTCGATCATGCTGGTGATCATGGGCGACCTGCTGCAGGTCTCGGTCGGCACCCTGTTCGCCGCCGCGGTGATGCCCGGCCTGCTGCTCTCCATCCTGTACCTCGCCTACATCTGCACGCTCAGCTTCCTCAAGCCCGGGGTCGCCCCGCCGCTGCCGCCCGAGATCGGGCCGAAGAGCGCGCGCGAGTTCTGGGTGATGATCGGCAAAAGCTTCGTTCCGCCCACCTTCCTCATCGTGCTGGTGCTCGGGTCCATCTTCGGCGGCTGGGCGACGCCGACCGAGGCCGCGGGCGTCGGCGCCGCCGGGGCGCTGGTGCTCGCCTGGTTCAACGGCAAGCTCAGCCTGAAGGCGCTGAACTCGATGATCGAGAGCGCGGCGCTCACCAACGCGCTGGTGTTCTTCATCTTCTTCGGCGCGACGCTGTTCGCGTTCGTGTTCCGGGCGCTGGGCGGCGACGACATCGTCACCGAGGTGCTCAAGGCGCTCGGCCTGGACACCGGCTGGGAGATCCTGCTGTTCGTGATGGCGCTGGTGTTCGTGCTCGGCTTTTTCTTCGACTGGATCGAGATCTGCCTCATCGTGCTGCCGATCTTCGCGCCGGTGCTCAAGGGCATCGACTTCGGCCCGCACCTGGGCGAGGGCGGCGTGATCGTGTTCCTCGCCTGGTTCATCATCCTGATGTCGGTGAACCTGCAGACCTCGTTCCTCACCCCGCCGTTCGGTTTCACGCTGTTCTACATGAAAGGCACCGTGCCGCCGTCCATCACCATGGCGCACATCTACCGCGGCATCGTGCCTTTCGTGATCATCCAGATGGCGGGCCTCGCCCTGCTGCTGGCGGCGCCCGAGCTGGCGCTCTGGCTGCCGCGCAAGGTGGGGTTCCTGCAGTAACGCGCTGGATGCTCGCGCATCCGGGCAGTAGCGCTAGATGCGCTCGCGCATCCAGGCGGCGGTGCGCTCGGCGCCGCCGAAGCTGTAAAGATGCACGCCGACCACGTTGCTCGGCTCGCGGCCATGCACATAGCGCGCCACGGCCGCGACGTGCTCGCTCGGGTCGGTGTGCGTCACCAGCCGGGCGATGCCGCTGCCGAGGTTGCGCAAGGCGCGCAGCGAAACGCTCACGCCGCAGCGCTGCGCATACCGGGCAAGGGCCACAGGATCGGTCGGCCCGGCGATGCCCACGTACACCGGCAACTCGGGCTGGCTGCGCGCAAGGCCGGCGCAGAATTCCACGATGCGCAGCGGCGAAAAGCAGAACTGCGTGACGACGTAAATCCCCAGGCGCTGCTCGGCCGCAAGCTCGCGCTTTCGCTTCAGCGACTCCTGCAGCAGCGCCGGCGCGATGCGCGGATGGCCCTCCGGGTAGCCGCCCACGCCGATCTCGCGCACGCCGCACTCGGACAGCACGCCTTCGGACAGCACCTGCAGGCTGTCCTGGTAGGGGCCCCGGGGCCGCGGCTCGTCGCCGCCGATGAGCAGCACGCGGTGAACGCCGTATTGCTTTACCGCTTTGCTTAGAAAATCCCGGAATTCGAGCCGATCGAGGATGCGGCGTGCCGAGACGTGCGGCACCGGGTCCAGCCCCACGGCGCGCAGCGCGGCGACCGCCTCGAGCGTGCGGGCGAGCGGCAGGCCCGGCAGCGAGGGGATGTAGATGCAGGTATTCGCCGGCAGGAGGGCAGCCAGCGCCTGCGCGCGGTGCAGCTCGCGCGGCGAAATCTCCAGCGAGCCGGCGGCGAGCAGCTCGGAGAGCCGCGCCTGGGGCTCGCCGTCAGTCGCGCTTGCGGGAAACGACATAGGACTCGTCCAGGAACCACAGCGCGCCGTGCTTCTGCAGAACGTCGCGCGTGGCGTCCAGGTACTGCGTGCTTTTCAGCACGTCGGACAGGCGCTGGTCCTCGATCTGCGCGACGTAGATCGCGGCGTTCCACGCGGCGAACAGCGTCGAGGTGCCGATGCTGGAGGAGATCTCGCTCGGCAGGGTATGCATGTCGTAGCGGAATAGCGCGCGCGCGTCCGCATAGGCGTTGAAGTTGTAGCGCCGCGCCTCGCGTCCGAGGTCCGCCTTGGCCGCGCGCATCAGGTCGTGGCGGCTGTGCGCGAACGGGTTCTCGCCGGGCCACACCTTCTGGATGATCTCGAGCGCCGGGTCATGCCCGTAGGAATGGATGCCGAGCAGGCGCCCCCCCTTGCCGAGCGCGCGCACCAGCGGCGCCACCACGCGCTGCGCCTTGAACTCCAACGGCGCGCGCAGGCGATACGGCTGCGAGGCGATCACCATGTCGTAGTCCGCGCGGCCTTGTCCGCGCTTGGGGATCACGTCGTCGAGCAGAAAGCGGTAGTCGTCGCGGTAGATCACCAGCGCGGTGGGATGCTCGTACACCGGGTTGCCGGTCTTGGGGCTCAGGCCCGCCTGCCAGTTCTTCACCAGGAACGGCTCGAGCGAGGCGATCTGCTCGCTGAAGTCATGCGAGGTGCCCCCGGTGAGCGCCACTTCGTGCCACACCATGGACGTCGCGGCGGCCACGGCGCGCGGCGTGAGCCAGGGTGCCTCGGTGTAGTACATGTTCGTCACCACCAGCACGGTGGCCGGGTGCTCGAAGAAGCGGTCGGCCATCTTGCGCAGGCTCAGGCGCACGTCCTCGAGGCTGATTTCCTTACCCACGATGTAGAACGGCACGGTAGGGAAGCGCCGGTGCATCTCGCGCATCACCCGCGCGAGCACCGTGCCGTCGCCCATGCCGGCGTCGAACACGCGCACCGCAGGCGGCCGCGGGTGGATGTGGCTGAGCTCAAGGCCCACGCGCCGTGCGACCACGTCCTTCTCGCTGCAGGTGTTCACGAACAGCAGGTACTTCTGGCGGTTGTCGAAGAAGCGGAAGTTCTTCTCCGGCGCGGGCTGCGCCGCGGGCTGCGCCGCCGGCAGGGCGCTGCCGCGGATGAGCGGCATCAGCTCCGGCGGCGAATCGCCCGGGCCGCTCAAGCCATGCTTGGCGATGAACTGGTTGACGCGGTTCAGCGTCTCCGGGGTGACGCGGGCGCCGTCGCGCAGCCGCGCGACGAACTTGCCGTCGTTGACCGCCCGCCGGCCGAACGTGGACTCGGCCATGCCGGTCCTGCGGCAGAACTCCGAGATGCTGCCCAGCAGCGTCCCGTCGCGCGCCTCGGTGATCATTTCCATTGGGTCTCCTCGAGCCGCCACTATGGGGATGCTTCCCGTGGGAGAGCAACCCCATGCGCTGCGGCGCAACAAGTTGGGATGTATCCCACAATTCAAAAACAAGCACTTGATGCGGTAGCCTAGGGAGCCCATGGGCGTACTCGACCTCATCGGCAATACCCCGCTGGTGGAAGTGACCCGGCTGGACACCGGTCGGTGCCGGCTGTTCCTGAAGCTGGAGCACCAGAATCCCGGCGGCTCCATCAAGGACCGCATCGCGCTGTCGATGGTCGAGGCGGCAGAGCGCGAAGGCCGGCTTCGGCCAGGATCCCTGCTGGTGGAAGCCACCGCCGGCAACACCGGCCTTGCGCTCGCGCTGGTGGCGGTTCAGAAGGGCTACCGCCTGCTCATCGTGGTGCCCGACAAGATGAGCCAGGAAAAGATCTTCCACCTGCGCGCGATGGGCGCAGAAGTGGTCATGACGCGCTCGGACGTGACCAAGGGCCATCCCGAGTACTACCAGGAGCGCGCCGCCGAGATCGCGCGAACCACGCCGGGCGCCTACTACGTCAACCAGTTCGCCAACCCGGCGAACCCGCGCGCCCACGAGGAAAGCACCGGCCCCGAGATCTGGACGCAGATGCACCACGACGTGGACGCGGTGGTGGCCGGCGTGGGCACCGGCGGCACCCTCACCGGCCTTGCGCGCTTTTTCGCCCGCGCCTCGCCGCGCACCGAGATGGTCCTCGCGGACCCCGAGGGGTCGATCCTCGCCGGGTACATTCGCACTCATTCGCTTTCGAAAGACGTAGGCACCTGGCTGGTCGAGGGCATAGGCGAGGATTTCATCCCGCCGGTGTGCGACCTGTCGCGCGTGACGCAGGCCTACAGCATCCCGGATGCGGAAGCCTTCGCGGTTTGCAGGGAACTTCTGACCAAGGAAGCCATACTGGCCGGTACCTCCTCCGGCACGCTGATTGCGGCGGCGTTGCGCTATTGCCGCGAGCAGGCCGAGGCGAGGCGCGTGGTGACCCTGGTCTGCGACAGCGGCAACAAGTATCTGTCCAAGGTGTACAACGACTACTGGATGCTGGACCAGGGCTTCATCAAGCGCGAAACGCACGGCGATCTGCGCGACCTCATCTCGCGGCGCCACAAGGAGCATGCCGTCGCCACCGTCGCCGCAGACGACACCGTGAACACCGCCTACCAGCGCATGAAGCTCTACGATGTCTCGCAGCTCCCGGTGCTCGAGGACGGCCGCATCGTGGGCATCGTTACCGAGGAAGACATCCTGCTCGAGGTCTACGACAATCCGAAGCATTTCAGCGAGCCGGTAAGCGCGGCGATGGAGGCGAACCTCGTCACGCTGGCGCCGTCCGACCCGGTGGCCAAGCTCGGCGAGATCTTCGACCGCGGCATGGTGGCGATCGTGGTGGACGGCGAGGAATTCCTCGGCCTCATCACGCGCATCGATCTGCTGAACTGGCTCAGGAGACGCAGCGCATGAAGTTCGAGACCCAGGTGATCCACGCCGGGCAGGAGCCCGACCCGCGCACCGGCGCGGTAATGACGCCGATCTACGCCACCTCGACCTACGCCCAGGCGAGCCCCGGCGAGCACCAGGGCTTCGACTACGCGCGCACGCGCAATCCCACGCGCGACGCGCTGCAGGCGTGCATCGCGGCGCTCGAAGGCGGCCGCGCGGGCTTCGCCTTCGCCTCGGGCATGGCCGCCATCGGCACGGTGCTCGAGCTGCTCGACTCGGGCGCGCACGTGGTGGCGACGGATGACCTGTATGGCGGCAGCTACCGCATACTGGAGAAAGTCAGGAAAAGATCCGCAAAGCTGCAAGCCACGTTCACGGACCTCTCCAAGGCCGAGAACCTGGAGAAGGCGATCCAGCCCAACACGCGCATGGTCTGGGTGGAAAGCCCGACCAACCCGCTGCTCAAGCTGGTTGACCTCAAGGCGATCGCGGCGATCGCGCGCCGGCGCGGCCTGATCTCGGTCTGCGACAACACCTTCGCCTCGCCCTGGGTGCAGCGGCCGCTGGAGCACGGCTTCGACATCGTGCTGCACTCGACCACGAAATACCTCAACGGCCATTCCGACGTCATCGGCGGCGCGGTGGTCGTCAACCGCGAGGATCTCGGGGAGCAGCTCGCCTTCCTGCAGAACGCGGTCGGCGGCGTGCCGAGTCCGTTCGACTGCTTCCTTACGCTGCGCGGCATCAAGACGCTCGCCGTGCGCATGGAGCGCCACTGCGGCAACGCCATGCACATCGCCGCCTTCCTCGAGAAGCACCCCAAGGTGCAGCGCGTCCTCTATCCGGGCCTTGCCAGCCACCCGCAGCACCTGCTCGCCGCCGAGCAGATGCAGCGGCGCTACGGCGGCATGGTGACCGCGGTGCTGAAGGGCGGCAAGGAAGGCGCCCTGAGCGCCTCGCGGCGCTTGCTCGAGCGCTGCAAGCTGTTCACGCTCGCCGAGAGCCTGGGCGGCGTGGAGAGCCTGATCGAGCACCCGGCGATCATGACGCACGCCTCGCTGCCCGAGGACGTGCGCGCGAACCTGGGCATCGACGAGGGCCTGGTGCGCCTGTCGGTGGGCATCGAGAACGTGCAGGACCTCATCGCGGAGCTCGACCACGCGCTCGCTTGAAGAACGGCTGCGCGAGCACGTCTATGAGCTTGCCAAGGATCAAAGAAACGTAGACCTGGAGCGGCCGGCGCGCTACATCGAGCAGGCCTTCGCAGCGCACGGCCTTGCGCCCGCCTCGCACGAGTTCGTCAGCGCCGGACGCCCGGTGCGCAACGTGGAAGTGAATCCCGTCCAAGCCAGCCTGGTGGTCGGCGCGCACTACGACACCGTGCCCGGATCGCCGGGGGCCGACGACAACGCGTCGGCGGTGGCCGTTTTGATCGAGCTGGCGGGCATGCTCGGCAAGGAGCACCTGCCGATCCGCTTTGCCGCCTTCGCCAACGAGGAGCTGCCCTACTTCATGGGCCCGGACATGGGCAGCTGGGTCTCGGCCAAGCGCTCGCGCGACCGCGGCGAGGAGCTGCGCGGCATGCTGTCACTCGAGATGCTCGGCTACTACAGCGACCTTCCGGGCAGCCAGCGCTACCCCGCGCCCCTCGGCCTGTTCTATCCCGATCGGGGCAATTACGTCGCTTTCGTCGGCGACCTGGGCGCCTTCGGCCTGGTGCGAAAAAGCGTCGCCGCATTCCGCAAGCATTCCAGCTTCCCGTCCCAGTGGCTCGCCGGCCCCGCCTCCATTCCCGGCGTCACGCACTCGGACCACTGGTCCTTCCGCAACCTCGGCTACCCGGCCATCATGGTGACCGATACGGCCTACAACCGGAACCCGCACTACCACCAGGCGAGCGACACGCCCGAAACCCTCGATTACGCCCGCATGGCGCAGGTGACGCTTGGCCTCGCCGGAGTATTGCGTGAGCTTGCAGCTTAGGATCGGCGAGCTGGAAGTGCATCGCCTGGGCTTCGGCGCGATGCGCGTTATCGACAACGACGACATCTGGGGCGAGCCGAAGGACCGCGCCAACTCGCTGCGGGTGCTGCGCCGCGCGGTCGAGCTGGGAGTCGACTTCATCGACACCGCGGAAAGCTACGGCCCGCACACCGACGAGGCGTTGATCGCCGAGGCGCTGCATCCCTATCCGCAAGGCCTGGTCATCGCCACCAAGGGCGGCCTTGCGCGGCCGCGTCCCAGCCGCTGGGACGCCGACTGCCGCCCGGAGAGGCTGCGCGCGAACCTCGAGGGCAGCCTGAAGCGCCTGAAGCTCGAGCGTATCGACCTATATCAGCTGCACACCGTCGACCCGAAGGTGCCGCTCGAAGTGTCGGTGGGCGCGCTCGCCGACCTGCAGCGCGAAGGCAAGCTGCGCCATGTCGGCCTATCCAACGTGAGCGTCAAGCAGCTCGAGGCCGCGCGCAGGATCGTGCCGATCGTCTCGGTGCAGAACCGCTACAGCCTGGCCGACCGCAGCGCCGAAGCGGTCTTGCAGCATTGCGAAAAGCTGGGCATCGCCTTCCTGCCCTGGTATCCGCTGGGCGATGGCGCCGCGCTGACTCTGTCGAAGGTAAAGGCCATTGCGCAGAAGCAAAACGCCACACCTGCGCAAATCGCGCTCGCCTGGCTGCTGAAGAAATCTCCGGTAATGCTGCCCATCCCGGGAACCTCGAAGGTGGCGCACCTGGAGGAGAACGTCGCTGCCGCGCGCCTTAAGCTCAGCGACGCGGACTTCAATTCCCTT
>DATACE010000172.1:0-4756 GCA_036259215.1 Burkholderiales bacterium
GTGGTGTGCGGCCTGATCTCCGACTACAACGCCACCGAGCCTTACGCGCTGAAGAACATCCGCGCGCTGCTGGTGAGCCGGATTCGCATGCAGGGCATGATCGTGTTCGACTGGAAGGAGCGCTACGGCGAGGCCCTGCAGGCCCTCGCCGGCTACCTTGCGCAGGGCAAGCTCAAGTACCGCGAGTCGGTGGTCGAGGGCCTGGAGAATGCGCCCAGGGGACTGATCGGCCTGCTCAAGGGACAAAACTTCGGAAAACAACTGGTGAAACTATGATCGATCTCTACACTTGGCCGACGCCCAACGGGCACAAGATCCACATCATGCTCGAGGAAACCGGGCTGCCGTACAAGGTGCACCCCATCGACATCGGCAAAGGGGACCAGTTCAAGCCGGAGTTCCTCGAGATCTCGCCCAACAACAAGATGCCGGCGATGGTGGATCCCGACGGTCCAGGCGGCAAGCCTTTCGCGCTCGCCGAGTCCGGCGCGATGCTGTTCTACCTCGCCTCCAAGACCGGCAAGTTCCTGCCGCAGGACATGGCCAAGCGCTGGAAGGTGCTGCAGTGGACCATGTTCCAGATGGGCCACATCGGCCCGATGCTCGGCCAGGCGCACCATTTCCTCGGCTACGCGCCGGAGAAAATCGAGTACGCCATGAACCGCTACAGGAACGAAGCGAATCGCCTCTATGGGGTCCTGGACAGGCAATTGTCGAAAAGCAAGTACGTCGCCTGCGACGAATACACGATTGCCGACATGGCGACCGTGCCATGGCTGCGCTTCCCCGAGCGCCAGGGCGTGAACATCGACGACTATCCGGCGCTCAAGCGCTGGCGCGACGCGATCCTCGAGCGTGCCGCGGTGAAGCGTGCGCTCGAGGTGCTGAAGGACGCGCGGCGCGCAGGCGAGATGACCCAGGAGCAGAAGGAAGTGCTGTTCGGCAAGACCCAGTACGCGCGGCGCTGAACGGCACGGGAGAGTCGTGATGTCGCAGCTGCAGGGAAAGGTAGCCTGGATCACAGGGGGGGGCTCGGGCATCGGCCTGGCCGGCGCGGTGGAGTTCGCCCGTGCCGGGGCGCACGTGGTGATCTCGGGTCGAAGCCCCGATACCCTGAAAAGGGCGGAACGGGAAGTTAAGGCCGCGGGCAGCGCGCAAGCCATCCCCCTGGATGTGTCGAGCAAGGAGGACGTGGCGCGGGTGGCGGCCGAAATCGGCCGCGTGGACATCCTGGTGAACAGCGCCGGCGTCAACAGCCCGCGGCGCAACTTCCGCAACGTGTCGCTGGAGTCCTGGGACGAGATCGTGGCGATCAACCTGTCGGGCATGTTCTATTGTGTGCACGCGGTTCTGCCCGGCATGCGCAGCCGCAAGGACGGGCTGATCATCAACGTATCCTCCTGGGCCGGGCGCTATGCCAGCACCTTGACCGGCCCGGGCTACAACGCCACCAAGCACGCCGTGGTGGCGCTCACCGAGTCGATCAACATGGAAGAGTGCGCCGACGGTATCCGCGCCACCTCGGTGCTGCCCGGAGAGGTGGCCACCCCCATCCTCGAGAAGCGTCCGGTGCCGCCCACCGCCGAAGTGCGCGGGCGCATGCTGCAGGCCGAAGACCTGGGCAAGACCCTGCTGTTCGTTGCCTCGCTGCCCGCGCGCGCGTGCGTCAACGAAATCCTCATCAGCCCGACCTGGAACCGTTTCTACCTCGGCGGTCTAGAAGCGCCGCCGAAATGAAAGATAAATTGCTCTGACCCCTTTTTTGCGGGTGGTCCCGCCCTTCCTGGCGGGGTATTTCCTCTCCTACGTGTACCGCGCCGTCAACGCGGTGCTCGGTCCCGCGCTGGTGGGCGAGTTCGCACTGTCGGCCGAGCAGCTGGGGTTCCTGACCGGGGTGTATTTCTTCTCTTTCGGCCTGTTCCAGATTCCGCTGGGCGTGCTGCTCGACCGCTTCGGGCCGCGGCGCGTCAATGCCGCGCTGCTCCTGCTCGCCGCGAGCGGCGCGATCCTATTCTCGGGATCCCATTCCTATGAAGGGCTGGTGCTCGCGCGCGCCCTGATCGGACTGGGCGTGTCGGCCTGCCTGATGGCGACCATCCAGGCGTTCATCCTGTGGTTTCCGCCGGAGCGCATGGGGACCATGATCGCGCTTGCCTACTCGATGGGTGGATTGGGCGCGATCGCGGCCTCGGCGCCGCTCGAATTCGCGCTGCGCGAGTACTCCTGGCGCGAGATTTTCGGGTTCCTCGCCGCCTTTACCGTGCTCCTGGCGGCGCTTTTCGCCCTGGTGGTGCCCGAGCATCCGGGTGCGCGCAAGGCCGGCAGCCTGCGAGAGCAGCTCGCCGGCGTAGCCGCCATCGCGCGCGACGGGGCGTTCTGGCGCGTGGCGCTGGCGATAGGCAGCACCCAGTGTGCCGTGGTCTCGCTCTTCACCCTCTGGATCACGGCCTGGCTGCGCGACGTGGCGGGCTACGACCGCGCCGCGGCGGCCCAGGGCCTCGCGATCGTCGCCCTGGCGCTGATCGCCGGCTACTTCTTTTTCGGCCGGGTGGCCGACCTGCTGGCGCGGCGCGGCCGCTCGCAGCTGCCGCTTTTCGCCGGCGGCGTCGCCGGTGCCCTGCTCTTCCTGGCCCTGCTGGTGGCGGGTGTGACGCAGGCCGCGGTGCTGTGGTGGTCCGCGTTCGTGTTCTGCGGCACCGGGGCAACGCTCGCGCATTCCATCCTGACGCGCCGCTATCCGCGCGATATGGCCGGGCGCATCAACACCGCGCTGAACACGTTCACCTTCCTGGGAATTTTCATCGGCCAGTGGGCCACCGGCGCGATCCTCAACCTGTGGCCCGCCACCGCCGCTGGCTACGACCCGCGCGGCTACAGCACGGCGCTGGGCGCGCTCTGGGCGGTGCAGGCGGCCGGCCTCGCCTGGCTATGGGCCGGCCGCCGGCGCCTGGCTACGTGAAGTAGACGTCGCGGTAGGCGGTGTAGACGGAGGCCGCGAGCACCGGGCCGAGCACCAGCCAGCCCAGGCCGACGGGGATCGCGGCGACGATGCCCAGCACCATCGCGATCACGCCGTACAGCAGGAACGGCACGATGTTCTTCAGGCAGCCGGTGAAGCTTTCCTTCATCGCCTCCACTGCGCTGCGCTCGTTGAACACCACCAGCGGCGCCGCGAACCACACCGCCATCACGATCGGGATCATCAATGCCAGCATCACCAGCATGGCGAGCGCCATGCCCGCCACCGCGCCGGCCGAGGCGGCCGGGTCGACCGCCTGGCCGCTCATCATCGCCAGCATGCCGGCGCCCGTGACCAGGCCCACCACCAGCGCCACCACCATCGACGCCGCGAGGTAGATGCCCCCGACCGCGGCCAGCGTGCCGAAGCGCTCGCGGAACCCCGCGAACAGGTGGCCGAACTGCAGCCCGCCGCCCTCGGCAAGGGAGCGGCAGCCGAGCATAATGCCGCCGGTCAGCACCGGGAACAGCACCATCAGCGCGAGCGAGCCGATGAACGGAATCACCGCCGCGACGATGGACAGGACCAGCAGGACCACCACGATGCCGATCCAGGTGCCCGGCTGGCGCTTGAAGAGCTCCCAGCCCTCGGCGATCCATTTCCAGCCGTTGCCCGCGGGCACGCTGCGACCGCCGGCGACGAAGTTGCCCTGCTGCGGACTGGCGGCGTCCGCGACCGTGGACCGGGGGGCTGCGTAGGGATTCGGGGTGCTCATGTTTTCTCCTTTTGTCTCACCCGCACAGTGGCGATGGCCTTGGCCACCAGGGAGCCGTCGGCGTTTTTCGCCTCGGCTTCCACGAAGCTCATGGTACGCGCATCCTTCAGAACGCGCGCCTCGGCCACCAGGCGCTCGCCGCTGCCCGCGCCGACGAAGGAGGTGCTGAGGTCGATGGTCACCACGCCGACCGAGTCGGGGTGCAGGGTGCGCGCCGCCGTGCACAGCGCCACATCCAGCAGCGACATGATCACCCCGCCGTGCACCGTGCCCAGGCTGTTGGTGAACTGCGGCTCGATGGGCAGCGACAGCTGCGCCGTGCCCTGCCCGAGGGTCTCGGTGCGGATCTTGAGGAGTGTGACGAACGGAATCTTTTTCTGATACTCGCGCGTGAACTCCAGCGGGTTCATATGACGGTGGCCCCACCATCGACCGCAATCGCCTGCCCGGTGATGTGGCGCGAGGCCTCCGAGGCGAGCAGCACGACCAGCCCTTTCAGGTCCTCGTCGTTGCCCAGGCGCCGGGTCGGGGTCCAGTCGCGGATCAGCTCGCCGGTGGTGCCGAGCGTGGCCCGGGTCATTTTCGACGGAAAGAACCCGGGGCAGATGGCGTTCACCGTGATGCCGTGCTCGCCCCACTCGGCGGCCAGCGCGCGCGTGAAGTTCACCAGCCCGCCCTTGGTGGCGTTGTAGGCGATGGTCTGCACGATGCGCTTGTCCTGGCCCATCAGGCCGGCGATCGAGGCGATGTTCACGATGCGGCCCCATTTCGCCGGGATCATGGAGCGCTTGCCGACGAGCTGGCTCAGCACGAAGGCGCAGGTGAGGTTGACGTTCACCAGCTTGTCCCAGGCCTCCAGCGGATGGTCCTCCGCCGGCGCGCCCCAGGTGGTGCCGGCGTTATTCACCAGGATGTCCACTTTCCCGAAACGCTTCAGCACCTCGTCCACGAGCGGCGCGATCGCTTCGCGCTTGCCGATGTCGCACACATAGGGAACCGACTCGATCCCCATCTTCTTCAGG
>DATACE010000173.1:0-5944 GCA_036259215.1 Burkholderiales bacterium
GAGCCGTCGAACCTGGCTGCGTATTGCACCGCCGAAAACGGCTATCGGCTGGGCGCGCAGGGCCGCGCGTACTTCGGCGTCTGCCCGAAGGAGGCCGAAGGCCCTTTCCTGAGCGGTCTCGCGCGCGGCCGCCGGCTGCTGCCGCCCACGCCGCAGGCCCTTCCGTTCTACGTGGAGATCGAGGCGGTGGAAAAGCAGCTGCGGGAGGCCACCAGCGACGCCGAGCGCCGGCCGCTGCGCGAGCGGCTGGAACGCGCGGAGTGGTGGGCGATGGAGATCCTGCGCAATCCGGGCTCTCCTGCCGTGAACTAGGGCGTCAGGCGCAGGTGGAATGACTTGGGGCGGGTAAAGCTTTCCAGCCCCAGGCGCGAAAGCGTGCAGCCGCGCCCCGAATCCTTGACCCCGGTCCAGGCAAGCGCCGGGTCGAGGTAATCGCAGCGGTTCATGAACCACGTGCCGGTGTCCACGCGCTCGCCGATGGCAAGCGCCGCCTCGGCGTCCGCGGTCCAGACCGATGCGGTAAGCCCGTAGCGGCTGTCGTTCATGAGCCGTACCGCTTCGTCGTCACCCGCGACCGCCTGGATGCCGACCACCGGACCAAAGGTTTCCTCGGTCATCACCGCCATGCGGTGGTCGACGTCGGTCAGCACCTGCGGAGGCAGATACGCGCTTCCCTCGCGGTCCTCGGTAGGCAGCAGCGCTCGCGCGCCTTTTTGCAGCGCGTCGCGGATCTGCGCGCGCACGTTGTCCGCCGCCTGCGCGCGGACCATCGGCCCGAGCGTGGTGCCCGGGTCCAGCGGATCGCCCAGCCGGTACTGCTTAACCTGTGCGACGAACGCTTCCACGAACTGCGCGTAGCAGCGCCGGTCGACATAGATGCGCTCCACGGCGCAGCAGGATTGGCCGGAGTTGAAGTAGGCGCCATCGACCAGGTTCTCCACCGTCGCCTGCAGCGGCGCGTCGGCGCGTACGTAGGCAGGATCCTTGCCTCCGAGCTCCAGCCCGGTCGGGATGAAGCGTGCAGCCGCGGCGCGCTGCACCGCGTGTCCGCCCGCGACCGAGCCGGTAAAGGCGACGTAGCTCACGCGCGCATCCGCGATCATGCGCGCAACGTCGTCGTGGCTCGCGTGCACGTATTGGAACACGCCTGCCGGCAGGCCGGCAGCCGCGAACGCCTCGGCATAGCGCTCGGCGACCCGCGGCGTCTGCTGCGCCATCTTCAGGATCACGCTGTTGCCCGCGAGCAGTGCCGGCACCACGGCGTTCACCGAGGTGAGCCAGGGATAGTTCCACGGCGCCACCACCAGCACCACGCCGTGCGCCTCGCGCCGGATGAAACGCGCGAAGCCCGGCTTTTCCGGGATCGCCACGTCGGCCAGGGCTTCCCCGGCGACGTCGCACATGTACTGTGCGCGCTCGCGGAAGCCCCGCCGGATCTCGTTCGGGCTGTAGGCGATCGGGCGGCCCATCTGCCGAGATAGCTCTTCGCCCAGCAGGTCGGCTCGAGTCACGCACCACTGCGTCATGCCGCGGCACAGCGCGACCCGCTCGTGCACCGGCACTTGCTTCCAGCGCTTCTGAGCTGCTGCGGCCCGCTCGAGCACCGCTTCGAGGCTGTTTTCCATGGGGCAATTCTATGGCGCTGTCGCCTGCAGGCGTCTAGGTTTTGCGGCCGGCCTGCGGCAAGATGCGGTATGCGCGACGCCAATATCGACCCTAATTACCAGGGACCGTTCGGCAATACGCTGCTGCACGGGGCCGTGCTCAGCAACGACCGCAGGGAAATCGAGCGGCTGCTCGCCGCGGGCGCCGATCCGCGCATCCCCAACCGCGAAGGGCGTACGCCCATCCAGGTGGCGGTGCTGCTCGGCCATCCGGGGCTCTACGAGCTGCTTGCGCAGGACCACGTGGAGCAGCTGCTCGATCAGGCGCTGGAGGCCACGTTTCCGGCGAGCGACCCGGTCGCCGTCACTCCGGGGTCACGTACGCGGCGGTAAGGCCGCCGTCGACCAGGAACTCGGTTCCCGTCATGTAGGACGAGTCGTCCGAAGCGAGGAACAGCGCCGCCTTGGCGATTTCCTCGGCCTCGCCGAAGCGGCCCATGGGGACGTGCACCAGGCGCCGCTGCTTTTTCTCCGGCGTATCCAGGAAACTCATCAGGAGCGCGGTGCGCAGCGGGCCAGGACTCAGAGCATTGACGCGGATGTTCTCGCGCGCGTGGATCACCGCGAGCTCGCGCGTCATGGCGAGCACCGCGCCCTTGCTCGCGGTGTAGGCGATCTGCGGCGTTGCCGCGCCCATGCGCGCGACGAAAGAGGCGGTGTTGATCACCGAGCCGCCGCCCGCGCGGCGCAACGCCGGGATGCCGTGCTTGCAGCCCAGGAAAACGCCTTTCGCATTGACCTCGAGCGTGGCGTCCCAGACCCTTTCGTCGGTCGCCACCGCGTCGTCGTCCTTGGCATGCATGATGCCCGCGTTGTTGAAGAGCACGTGCAGCCGGCCGAAGGCCTTCTCCGCCGCGGCCACCATCTGCTCGCAATCGCTGCTTTTCGAGACGTCGGCGCGCACGGCGAGCGCGCCGGGGATTGCGGCTGCCGTGTCGCGCGCCGCCTGCTCATTGACATCCACGGCCACCACCGCCGCCCCCTCGCGGGCGAACAGCAGCGCCGCCTGGCGGCCGATGCCGCTGCCCGCGCCGGTAATCAAAGCCACCTTGTTCTTGAGTCTCATATCCGCTCGAAGTAGCGCTGGCGCTCCCAGTCGGTGACCGCGCGGTCGTAGGCGGCCGCCTCGGTGCGATAAAAGTGGGCGTAATGCGCCACGACGTCGTTGCCGAATACCCGCCGGCAGAATTCGCTTTGCTCGAATGTATCCGTAGCCTCGGCGAGCGTGTACGGCACGCGCGGCAGCGCCTTGGCGGCATAGATGTCGCCCACGAAGCACTCCGGCGGCTCGGTGCGTCTGGCGATGCCGTCGAGCCCGGAGGCAAGCGAGGCCGCCAAGGCAAGATAGGGATTGCAGTCGGCCCCCGGAATGCGGCATTCGATGCGCAGAGCCGCGCCCTTGCCGACCACGCGAAAGCCCGCGGTGCGGTTGTCGTGGCTCCAGGCAAGCCGAGTCGGGGCCCAGGAGGCGTCCACGTAGCGCTTGTAAGAGTTCACGGTCGGCGCGTAGAACACCATGACGTCGGGAACGCGGGCGATCCAGCCGCCGAGGAACCAGCGGAATACTTCCGCATGCGCATCGAACGCATTCTTCCCGTCACGCCACAGGCTGAAGTGGATATGGCAGCTCGATCCGGCGCTGTCGGCGGCGAGCTTCGCCATGAACGTCACGCTCATCCCGGCGGCCTCGGCCAGCTCCTTCAGGCACTGCTTGAACACCGCGTGGCGGTCGGCCATGTCGAGCGCTTCGGCGTAGCGCACGTTCAGCTCGTGCTGGCCGCGGCCCCATTCGCCCTTGGACGTCTCCACCGGAACGCCGGAGCGCTTGAGATGGCGGCGTGCGGCCGCGTGGAACGCCTCGGTGCGCGTGCCCTGCAGGATGTGGTAGTCCTCGAGGTACCAGCCGGCGGGCTCGAGATCGCGGTAGCCCTGCTGCGCCGCCTGCCGGTAGCTCGTGCGGAACAGGTAGTGCTCGAGTTCGGTGGCGGCGAATCCGCGGTACCCGAGCTTCGCCGCGGCCTCGGCCTGGCGGCGCAGGATGGAGCGGGGGGCGACCGGCACGAGATCGTGGCTTTTCTCGCTTTTTACGTCGCAGATCACAAGGGCGGTTTTTTCGAGCCAGCTTGCCAGGCGCAGCGTCCCGAGGTCCGGGACCAGGTGAAAGTCGCCGTAGCCCAGCTCCCAGTTGGCGAACGCGTAGCCCGCAACCGGCTCCATCTCCATGTCCACGGTGAGCAGGTAATCGCAGGCATGCCCGCCGGCGGCTGCCACCTCGCCGACGAAAAACTCGGCGTCGAAGCGCTTGCCCATCAGCCGCCCATAGTGGTCGGTGAACCCGGCGATCACGGTTTCGATCTCGCCGTTGTCGACCATGGCGCGCAGCTGCTCGGGCGTGATCACGGGTTTTTCCGGTAGAGCACGAAGACCTTGCCGACCTGCTGGACCGCCTGGGCCTGGGTTCGCGCGACGATGTCCTTCAGCGCAGCCTCGCGCTCGGCGCGCTCCAGCGCGGCGGCGCGCACCTTGACCAGCTCGTGGGCGGTGAGGGCACGGTCGATCTCGGCAACCACTTCCTCGGTGAGGCCTTTGGCCCCGATCTGCACCACCGGCTCGAGCTTGTGGGCCTTGGCTTTCAACGCCTTGCGTTCGGCCGGGTTGAGCATGAATGAATCCCGCAATGTAATGTCAAAATGATCACCTTGCTACCTTCGGATTTTCATCCCGTTCTGCAGCGCTGGTGGGCGGGCCGCTTCGGCGAGCCCACCGCCGCCCAGCTCGACGGCTGGCGCGCCATCCGGCGCGGCGAGCATACGCTGATCGCGGCGCCCACCGGCTCCGGGAAAACGCTGGCTGCCTTCCTCACCTCGATCGACCAGCTGCTGCGCGAGGGGCTCGAGCGCGGCCTGCCCGACGAAGTGCGGGTGGTCTATGTCTCGCCGCTCAAGGCGCTGTCCGCCGACATCCACAAGAACCTGGCGGAGCCGCGCCGCGAGATCCACGCGCTGTCCCCGCAAGTCAAGATCACGGCGGCCGTGCGCTCCAGCGACACCCCGCAGAGCGAGCGTGCCGCCATGCTGCGCACGCCCCCGCACATCCTGGTGACCACGCCCGAGTCGCTTTATCTGCTGCTCACCGCCGAGCGCTCTCGCGGCATGCTGAAGACCGCGCGCGTGGTGATTGTCGACGAGATCCACGCCGTGCTGCAGTCGCGGCGCGGCGCGCACCTCGCGCTGTCCCTGGAGCGGCTGGATCACGCTTGCGGGCGGCGCCTGCAGCGCATCGGCTTGTCGGCGACGCAGAAGCCGATCGACGAAGTGGCGCGCTTCCTCACCAGCCAACCCTGCGAGGTGGTCGACAAAGGCCACAAGCGGGCCCTGGACCTTGCGGTGGAAGTGCCCGGCTCGCCGCTCGAGGCGGTGATGTCGCATGAAGTCTGGAAGGAAATCTACGACCGCCTGGTGGGCCTGATCGAGGCGCACCGCACTACGCTGGTCACCGTCAACACGCGGCGGCTGGCCGAGCGCATGGCGCACCAGCTGTCCGAGCGGCTGGGCGAGGCGCATGTCGCCGCGCACCACGGCAGCCTGGCAAAGGAGGCGCGCCTGGACGCCGAGCAGCGGCTTAAAGAGGGCCGGCTGAAGGTTCTGGTCGCCACCGCGTCGCTCGAGCTGGGCATCGACATCGGCCATGTCGACCTCGTATGCCAGATCTCCTCGCCGCACCGCATCGCAACCTTCCTGCAGCGCGTGGGCCGATCGGGCCATACCGTGCAGGGCGTGCCCAAGGGCCGCATTTTTCCGCTGACCCGCGACGACCTCATCGAGTGCGCGGCGATGGTGCGCGCCGTGCATGACGGCGCGCTGGACCGGGTGGTTGTTCCCGACAAGCCGCTCGACGTGCTGGCGCAGCAGATCGTGGCGGAGGCCGCCACGCAAGGCGAATGGGACGAAGCGGCGCTGTATGACCTGGTGAGGCAGGCGTATCCGTACCGCAGCCTGGAAAAGCATGATTTCGAGGAAGTGGTGGACATGCTGGCGCGCGGCTACGCGACCCGCCGCGGCCGGCGCGGCGCGCTCATCCACCACGACAGCCTGAACCGGAAAATCCGCGCCCGCAAAGGCTCGCGCCTGAGCGCCATCACCAACGGCGGCGCGATTCCCGAGGTGTTCGACTACCGCGTGGTGCTCGAGCCCGAAGGCCATTTCATCGGCACGCTCAACGAGGATTTCGCCATCGAATCGCTGCCGGGCGACGTGTTCCAGCTCGGCAACACCTCCTGG
>DATACE010000174.1:0-9589 GCA_036259215.1 Burkholderiales bacterium
CAACTGCCGCGACTACCTGAAGGAAAATCCCGCGGTGGCGCGCGAGATCGAGGCGAAGATCCGGGAGAAGGCCGGCGTGCCCGCGCCGACCCCGGCGGCCGCCGCCGCGCAGGCCGACGACAACAAGGTCGAGCACCTGCCGACGCGCAAGCGCGCAGAGAAGTAAATGGCGGAGCCTGACACCCCCGGCCAGCTCAAGGCCCGGGCGCTCAGGCACCTCGTGCGGCGCGAGCACTCGCGCGCGGAGCTCGCGCGCAAGCTGGCGCCGCACGCCGCCTCGCCGCAGGTGCTCGAGGTGCTTCTCGACGAGCTGGCTGCGCGCAAGCAGCTCTCCGACGAGCGCTACGCCGAGGCGCGCGCGCGCATGCTGTCGCGCAAGTACGGCGCTGCGCGCATCCGCCTCGACCTCAAGTCCAAGGGCGTAGCGCTCGAGCTCCTCGAGCGCGTGTCCTGCGAAGGCGAGCTCGAGCGGGCGCGCGCAATTCTCGAGCGCAAGTATCCCGAGCCGGCAAGCAGCCGCGAGGCGCGCGCGAAGCGCGGCCGCTTCCTGCAAAGCCGCGGCTTTTCAATGGACGTCATCGCCCGCCTGCTCCGCGAAAGCGAAGAAGCTTGCTAGGCTTATCCGGGCGTCTTTTTTTTCGCCGCACGTCGTCCCAATACCGTACGCACGCGTTCATCGCCTTGCAGGCATTGCCTGTAGAGAGGAGGTGAATGGCATGGACGCAGCATTAGCCTTGACAGTGGTGAGGTCGCTGGCGAACGGGGTGGATCCCGAGAGCGGCGAAGTGTTTCCGGCGGAAAGCGCGTACCAGCGGCCTCAGGTGGTGAGGGCGCTGTACGAGGCGGCCACGGCGCTGGAGCGCATCGAGCGCTTCGAGCGACGCAAAAGCCAGCTGCCACAGAAAACCGGCGAGCCGTGGAGCGAGGAGGAAGACCGCAAGCTGCTCGCGGCGTTCGACGCCGGCCGCGCGCTGCAGGAGCTGGCGGCGGCGCACGAGCGCACCATGGGCGCGGTCCGCGCGCGGCTTCTGAAATATGGGCGGATAAATGCGTAGCGGCAGCCTCAACGCCTAGCAGCGCGTTTCCCGGGGCGGCCGGCCGGCACCCCGGGGTTTTTGCGCTGCAGTAGAATTCTCCTAATGAAATCAAACGAGATACGCGCGAGCTTCCTGGAGTATTTCCGCTCCAAGGGCCACACGGTCGTGCCCTCGAGCTCGCTGGTGCCGGCGAGCGACCCGACGCTCCTGTTCGTCAATTCGGGCATGGTGCAGTTCAAGGACGTGTTCCTCGGCCAGGAAAAGCGCCCCTACGTGAGGGCGGCGAGCTCGCAGCGCTCGGTGCGCGCCGGCGGCAAGCACAACGACCTGGAGAACGTGGGCTATACCGCGCGCCACCATACGTTCTTCGAAATGCTGGGCAACTTCTCCTTCGGCGATTACTTCAAGAAGGACGCCATCCAGTTCGCCTGGGAGCTGCTCACCAAGGTGTACGAGCTGGACGCAAGGCGCCTGTGGGCTACCGTCTACCAGACCGACGACGAGGCCTACGAGATCTGGACCCGGACGATCGGCCTGCCGGCCGAGCGCGTGGTGCGCATCGGCGACAAGCCGGGCGGCCAGAAGCACCAGTCCGACAATTTCTGGCAGATGGCCGACACCGGCCCTTGCGGGCCATGCAGCGAGATCTTCTACGACCATGGCCCCGGCGTGGCCGGCGGGCCGCCCGGATCGGCCGACGCCGACGGCGACCGCTACATCGAGATCTGGAACCTCGTGTTCATGCAATTCAACCGGGACGAGCAGGGCGAGCTGCATCCCCTGCCCAAGCCCTCGGTGGACACCGGCATGGGCCTGGAGCGCATTGCCGCGGTGCTGCAGGGCAAGCACTCGAACTACGAGATCGACCTTTTCCAGGACCTTATCCGGGCCGCGGCGCGCGAGACCGGCCACAAGTCGCTGAAGGACCCGTCGCTCAACGTCATCGCCGACCATATCCGCGCCTGCGCCTTCCTGATCGTCGACGGGGTCATCCCCGGCAACGAAGGGCGCGGCTACGTGCTGCGCCGGATCATCCGGCGCGCGATCCGGCACGGCTACAAGCTCGGCCAGCACCGGCCGTTCTTCCACCGCATCGTCGGGGATCTCGACCGGGCCATGGGCGAGGCCTATCCCGAGCTCAGGAAGTCGAAGGATCGGGTGGTGGAGGTGCTCAAGCAGGAAGAAGAGCGCTTCGCCGAGACGCTCGAGAACGGCATGGGCGTGCTCGAGTCGGCGCTCGCCTCGGGCGAAAAGCTGCTCGACGGCGACACGGTGTTCAAGCTCTACGATACCTATGGCTTCCCGGTCGACCTGACCGCCGACATCTGCCGCGAGCGCGGCGTGATGCTCGATATGGCGGGCTTCGAGGCGGCGATGCAGCAGCAGCGCGAGCGCGCGCGCGCGGCCTCGCGCTTCTCGGCGAGCGCCGCGCTCGCCTATACCGGCAACAAGACCGAGTTCCACGGCTACGACAGCCTGTCGCTGCGCGCCAAGGTGATCGCGCTCTACCGCGAAGGCGCGCAGGTGAGCGAGCTGCAATCGGGCGAGGCGGGCGTGGTGGTGCTCGACCGCACCCCCTTCTATGCCGAGTCCGGCGGCCAGGTGGGCGACCGCGGCGAGCTCGCCGGGCCGGCGGGCACGTTCTTGGTCGAGGACACGCAGAAGATCCAGGCCGAGGTATTCGGGCACCACGGCCGCCAGAAAACCGGCGTGCTGCGCGTCGGCGAGGAGCTGGCCGCGCAGGTGGACACCGTATCGCGCCACCGCTCGATGTGGAACCACTCGGCCACGCACCTGCTGCACGCGGCGCTGCGCCGCGTGCTAGGAAGGCACGTCGAGCAGAAGGGCTCGCTGGTCGACGCGCAGCGCACGCGCTTCGACTTTTCACATGGGAAACCTGTATCTCCGGAAGAGCTGCAAAAGGTCGAGGCGCTGGTGAATGCCGCGATCCAGAAGAACTACGACGTGGCGGCGCGCATCATGAAGTACGACGAGGCCATCCGCGCCGGCGCGCTTGCTTTCTTCGGCGACAAGTACGGCGACGAGGTGCGCGTGCTCACCATGGGCGATTTCTCCACCGAGCTGTGCGGCGGCACGCACGTCAGGCGCACCGGCGATATCGGTTTTTTCAAGATCGTGTCCGAGTCGGGCGTGGCCGCCGGCATCCGGCGCATCGAGGCGGTGACCGGCGAGGGCGCGCTTGCCTGGGTGCAGCAGCAGGAGGCCAAGCTTGCCGAAGCCGCCTCGGTGCTCAAGGCGCCGGTGGGCGAGGTGACGGCAAAACTGTCGCAGGTGCTGGATAACGTGCGCACGCTCGAGCGCGAGCTCGCCCGGCTGAAATCCCGGCTGGCGTCGAGCCAGGGCGAGGACCTGGCTTCGCAGGCGGTACAGGTGAAGGGTGCCAAAGTGCTCGCCGCCACGCTGGAGGGCGCCGATGCCAGGACCCTGCGCGAGGCCATGGACAAGCTGAAAGCGCGCTTGAAGTCGGCGGCGATCGTGCTCGGCGCGGTGAACGATGGCAAGGTCTCGCTGATCGCGGGCGTTACCGAGGATCTCACGGCGCGGGTGAAGGCGGGAGAACTGGTCAACTTCGTCGCACAGCAGGTGGGCGGCAAGGGCGGCGGACGCCCGGAAATGGCGCAGGCCGGCGGCACCGAGCCGGCTAACCTGTCGAGCGCCCTTCAATCGGTGCGAAACTGGGTGGAGCAACGCGTATGAAACCTATCTTTGCGGTAGTTGGACTGGTCCTTCCCTTGACGGCGCTGGGTCACCACGGCTGGAGCGAGTACGACTCCACCAAGGGCCTCAAGCTCACGGGCAAGGTGGTCGAATCCGGATACGAGCACCCGCACGGCCACGTGCGGCTGGAGGCGCCCGACAAGACCTGGAGCGTGGTGCTCGCGCCGCCGTCGCGCATGGAGCGCCGCGGCCTGGAAAAAGGCGCGCTCAAGCCGGGCGCTACCGTGACCGTCGAAGGCTATCCCAACCGCGGCAAGCCCGAGGAGATGCGCGCCGAGCGCATCCGCGTCAACGGCAAGACCGTCGAGCTGAGATGACCCCGGCCGGCGGGCCGCTGGGTGCCCTGGAGGGCTCCGGGCTCGGCCGGGCGATGCGGGAGTGGCTGTGGCTGTATCCGAGCGTCGAGGTGGTCCACCTCGTCGGCATCGCCCTGCTGTTCGGCTCCATCGCGGTCCTCGATCTGCGCTTGCTGGGGCTTTCCAGGGATATTGAAGTAAGAAAGCTTGCGCGCCATGTGCTGCCGTGGACGGCGGCGAGCTTCCTGCTCATCGTGCCCAGCGGCCTGCTGATGTTCACGGCGCACGCCACCGAATTCGTCCAGAGCAACGTGTTCGTCCTGAAGATGCTGCTCATCCTCGCCGGCGGCCTGAATGCCGCCCTGTTCCACGCCATTACGTTGCGCACTGCCGACGTGTGGGATGCGCGCGACATGCGCAAGCTTCCGCCGCCCCCTTCGGCGCGGCTGTCGGCGGCGCTTTCGCTGCTGCTGTGGATGGCGGTGATCGCCTGCGGCCGCCTGCTCGCCTACTTTTAGAAGCCGATGCGCGGCTTCCTGGCGCGGCCGTCCTGGATGTCGTCCGGGCCCACCTCGGTGCGCCCGGCGACCTTGGCATTGCCGAAGGCCGAGTGGATGGCGCGGCGCATCTCGCGCGGCGGCATGGCCGCGAGCTTTTCCAGCGCCGAGGGCGACAGGCTCTCGGGGAACTGCCGGCCCCAATCGTGGGCCTTGCGGATCTCGCGATAGATGTTGCCCGCGATGCGCGCCGCGCCTTCGGCATCCGGCGCCTCGATCTCGTAGACCGCCAGCCGGCTCAGCAGCGGTTCCGGAATGCGCGCCGCATCGTTCGCCGTGGCGAGCCACACCGCGCCGGAGGCGTCGATGGGCAGCTCGACGAATTCGTCGATGAAGCGCGTGGCGGTCTCCAGCTCGAGCAGCTCGTAGAGGGCCCCCAGCGGGTCGTACTGGCCGTCGCCGCTCGCCTTGTCGATCTCGTCGACCACGATGACCGGGTTGGCGTACTCGCCGTTCACGAGCGTGTCGAACACCTTGCCGGGCTTCGCATTCTTCCATTGCGAGGACGCGCCCGACAGCACCCAGCCCGCGGTGAGCGAGCTCATCGGCACGAAGCCGAAGCCGGTGCCCAGCAGCTGCGAAATTTTGCGCGCGAAGTGGGTCTTGCCGATGCCGGGATCGCCCAGCAGCAGCATCGGCGGCACCTCGATCGAATCCTCGGAGTCCACGCACAGCGCGAGGTGCTTGCGGATGTCCTCCAGCACGTCGCCGAAGTTCGGCAGCTCGTCGAACAGCGCGTCCATCTCGGGCAGCGCCGAGGGCTTCACCGTAAAGCGCTGGCCGCCCAGGCGCAGCATCTTCTCGTAGACGGCGCGCAGCGCCTCGTTGGCGGTGGGCGGCAGCTCCTGCAGGGCCTTCTCGACTCCCGCGACGTCGTAGACGTCCTTGAAGCCCGCGATCGGGATGGTCACGCTAGCCGACATTTGTCGTACCTTCCTTTCTTCTCGCCGGTAAAGCTATCCTCGGTGAAAACGCTAGCATGATGCCTTGTACCTAGCAAACCGCGGACCTGGCAGAGTGCCGGTCGGAGTGCTAATTTTCCCTGCGCCGACATGACTACCAAAAGGCCCTCGTTCCGTGCGGAGTTGACCGCCGAGGTGTTAAACGGCCGAAGCCGCGGGCATTTGCCCGGCCTGGTAGGGCTGGAAATCCTCGAAGTGACGCCCGAACGGGTATTAAGTCGCCTTCCGGTGCGCCGCGAGGTCATGGCGCCCAACGGCTTTTTGCACGCCGCCGCGGTAATCGCCCTGGCCGACACCAGCTGCGGCTACGGCTGCCTCGCGCTGCTGCCCGAGGGCTCGAGCGGCTTCACCACCATCGAGCTCAAGTCCAACTTCCTGGGAACCGCCCGCGACGGCGCTATCGCCTGCCGCGCCGCGCCGTTGCACCTCGGACGCACCACCCAGGTATGGGACGCCGAGGTGAGCGTCGAGGGCGGCTCGACCCGCATTGCCGTTTTCCGGTGCACGCAGATGGTGCTATGGCCCAAGTAGACAAGCGCCGCGCTTTCATGCTTGAATCGGCGCAATGAGCCGGTATTTCTTTTTCGAGTTTTTTGACTTCCCCTGCCTGCTGGCGGAAGGGACCGGCTAGACTCAAACCCACCGAATCCAATAAAACCGCCAGCGCTCCCAGCCTGGCGGTTTTTTTTTGGTCCCGAGGCCCCCATGACCCTGTCCAACGAAGAAAAGACCTCCCTCACCGACGACGAGCGCATCGAGAACGTCGTCACCCTGCCGCCGCCCGAGCACCTGATCCGTTTTTTTCCGATCCAGGGCACGCCGGTCGAGAAGCTGGTGACCGACACCCGTCGCCGGCTGCGCGACATACTGCACGGGCGCGCCGACCGCCTGCTGGTGGTGATGGGGCCCTGCTCCATCCACGACCCGCTGGCCGCGCTCGCGTACGCGCAGAGGCTTAGCCTGGAAAGGAAAAAGCACGAAGGCGAGCTCGAGCTGCTCATGCGCGTGTACTTCGAGAAGCCGCGCACCACGGTGGGCTGGAAGGGGCTCATCAACGATCCGTACATGAACGGCAGCTTCCGCATCAACGAGGGGCTGCGCATCGCCCGCGACCTACTGGTGCGCATCAACCAGGCCGGGGTGCCCGCGGGCTGCGAGTTCCTCGACGTGATTTCGCCCCAGTACATCGGCGACCTGGTGTCCTGGGGCGCCATCGGCGCGCGCACCACGGAAAGCCAGGTGCACCGCGAGCTCGCCTCCGGGCTGTCGGCGCCCGTGGGCTTCAAGAACGGCACCGACGGCAACGTGAAAATCGCGGTGGACGCGATGCTGGCGGCGCGCCAGAAGCACCATTTCCTGTCGGTGCACAAGAGCGGCCAGGTAGCCATCGTCGAGACCCGCGGCAACGACGATTGCCACATCATCCTGCGCGGCGGCAAGGCGCCGAATTTCGACGCCGCCAGCGTGCAGGACGCCTGCGAGGCGCTCGCCAAGGCGGGGCTGCAGGAGCGGCTGATGATCGACTGCTCGCACGCCAACGCCGCCAAGCAGTACAAGCGCCAGATCGACGTGGCGCAGGACATCGCCGGGCAGATCGCCCGCGGCGAGCGGCGCATCGTCGGCGTGATGGTGGAGTCGCACCTGGAGGAGGGACGGCAGGAGGCGCTCGCCGGCCAGCCGCTGAAGTTCGGCCAGAGCATTACCGACCCGTGCCTGGGATGGGAAGATTCCGTCGCCGTCCTGCAGACCCTGGCCCAGGCGGTAAAGAAGCGCAGGAAATAGGCATAATGGCTGCTGCCATGGCCGAAACCGCGCAGCAGCTGTCGCATCTGGAGCACCTGGGCGACGCGGTGCGTTTCACCGACCAGATCCACGCGCTGATTCCGAAGTGCCCGCTGCTCGAGAACTTCTCGCCGGCCGAAGTGCGGCTGCTCGCGCATTTCATGGAGGTGTACCGCGCCGAGCAGGGCATGGAGATCATCCACGAGGGCGAGGGCGGCGACTTCATGCTGATGCTCCTGGAAGGCAGGGTCGAGGTGCACAAGCGCGACCGCTGGAACACGCCGCAGCTCATCGCGGCCGTGGAGGCGGGCCGGACGCTGGGCGAGATGTCCATGATCGACGGCCAGCCGCGCTTCGCCACCTGCATTGCCGTGGAGCCCGCGCTCATCGCGGTGCTGCACCGCGAGAGCCTTGCCCGCATCATCGTTGAGCAGCCGCTGCTCGGCGCCAAGGTGCTGATGGAGCTCGTGCTGATGCTGTCGCAGCGTCTGCGCGCCACCAGCTCCCGGCTGCTGGGCCTCATGGACGAGCAGTCCCAGCGCGCCGCCCACCTGCTGTAAGTTGCGCGTCCGGCGCCCGACTACCCGCTATGCATGCCACCTTGCCCTTGATGCGCCATTACGGCTTTCCCGCGCTGCGCCGGGCGCGGCTGGAGACGCTGCAGGTCAACCTCGGCTACAAGTGCAACCAGAGCTGCCTGCACTGCCATGTGAATGCGGGGCCTACCCGTACCGAGATGATGTCGGAAGAAGTGCTCGCCGATGTCCTCGCCCTCTTGAAAGTATCGTCGATCAAGACCCTGGATGTCACCGGCGGCGCGCCCGAGCTGCATCCGCAGTTCCGCGAGCTGGTGTTGCGGGCGCGCGAGCTGGCGGTGCATGTCATCGACCGCTGCAACCTCAGCATCCTCCTCGAGCCCGGCCAGGAGGACCTGGCGGATTTCCTCGCGGCCCAGAGCGTCGAGGTGACCGCCTCGTTGCCCTGCTACACCGAAGAGCTGGTCGACCGCCAGCGCGGCAAGGGCGTGTACGACAAAAGCATCCGGGCCCTGCGCCGGCTGAACGCGCTGGGCTACGGCGCTCCCGGCAGCAACCTCGCGCTGAACCTGGTCTATAACCCGCAGGGCGCGTCGCTTCCGCCGCCGCAGGAGCAGCTCGAGAGCGACTACAAGCGCGTGCTGGGCGAGCGCTTCGGCGTGGTGTTCAATCATTTGTTCACGCTGGCCAACATGCCCATCCAGCGATTCGGCTCGACGCTCGTCTCGAAGGGCCAGTTCAACCAGTACATGCAGCTGCTGCACGGCGCGCACCGCGAGGAGAACCTGGCCTCCGTGATGTGCCGCAGCCTGGTCTCGGTGGACTGGCAGGGTTACGTCTACGATTGCGACTTCAACCAGATGCTCGACCTGCCCCTGCGGCTGGGCGGCCGCCGCAAGCTGCGCGTGGCAGACCTGATCGGGCGGGAGGTTGCCGGCAACCCGATCGCGGTGCGCGACCATTGCTATGGCTGCACCGCCGGACAGGGGTCGTCCTGCGGCGGCGCCCTGGCGGCGTGAGGCGCGCGCGGCTCCTGGTCGCGCTCGTCTTGGTCGTCGCCTTCAGTGCCTTTTTTCTGGCCGGCGGCCAGCGCTACTTCAGCTTCGATTACGTCAAGGCGCAGCAGGCGGCTGTGCAGGCCTGGCATGCGGCGCACCCATGGCGCACGGGGCTCGGGTTCTTCGCGCTCTATGTGGCGGTGACCGGACTGTCGCTGCCCGGGGCGGCGCTGCTCAGCCTGGTGGCCGGCGCGCTGTTCGGCCTGCTGTGGGGAACGCTGATCGTGTCGTTCGCTTCCTCGATCGGCGCCACGCTCGCCCTGCTGGCGAGCCGTTTCGTGCTGCGCGACTGGGTGCAGGCGAGGTTCTCGCGCCAGCTCCAGGGTCTCAACCGCGGCATGGAAAAGGAGGGCGCCTTCTATCTTTTCACGCTGCGCCTCATCCCGGCGGTGCCGTTTTTCGTCATCAACCTGGCGATGGGACTGACCAAGATCCGGGCGCGCACCTTCTACTGGGTGAGCCAGCTCGGCATGCTGCCGGCCACCGTGGTTTTCGTGAACGCCGGCACCCAGCTCGCGCGCGTGGAGTCGCTGCAGGGCATCCTCTCCCTGCAGCTGGTCGGCGCATTCGTGCTCCTCGGAATCTTCCCGTTGCTGGCGAAAAAGGCCTTGGACGCCTACCA
>DATACE010000175.1:0-2500 GCA_036259215.1 Burkholderiales bacterium
CCTGCTCGCGGACGACGCCTGGTTCGACCGGCTCACCGCCGCAGGAAGTGGAAGTCGATGACGTCGTCCACCGTGAACGCCGGCCCCTCGGGGCGGCTCTCGGACTCGATCAGCGTCGCGGCCCGCTCGGCGGTCTCGACCCCGACCGAGCGCAGCAGGGAAACGATCTTTCGGTCCGCTGCCTTCTCGACGAGGTCCTCGCAGACCGGGCAGACGAAGCTGTAGACGCCTTCCCCCGTCTCGGACTCGATCGTGAGCAGGATCACGTCGGCCCGCATCTCCACCTCACCGCAGCGAGGGCAGTTCGTTCGGATGCTCGTCATGTCGTGGGGAGTATCGGCCCCCGGTCCCCTCACCTTTACCCACCCCCTTCGGAGCGCCCGACTTATAATCCGTCGCCAGCTTGCGCAGCATGTTGAGCACGCCGTAAATGGCGCCGGTGGGCTCGCCCTTCGGGCTCTTCAGCTCCGGCAGCGCGTGGAACGCGCGGTACAAGTATGACGAGCCGTCGACCAGCAGCAGCGTCTTTTCAGGATCCATTCCCGACACGATGACAACCGACAAGCAACCGAAGCTGGCCGAAATGGCCCAAGAGGTGACCGCACGCGAAGCATGGCGGGTGTTCGGCATTATGGCAGAGTTCGTCGAGGCGACCGAGCGCCTGGTCGGCATCCATCCCGCGGTCTCGGTATTCGGCAGCGCGCGCGTCAAGCCCGGCACGCTGTACTGGAAGCTCGCCGAACAGACCGCGCGGCTGCTCTCCGATGCGGGCTTTGCCGTGGTGAGCGGTGGCGGGCCGGGCCTCATGGAGGCCACCAACAAGGGCGCCTTCGAAGGCAGCGGCCTCGCGGTCGGCCTCAACATCGAGCTGCCGCGCGAGCAGTTCGGCAACCGCTTCCAGGACGTCAGCCTGCGCTTCAAGCATTTCTTCACGCGCAAGGTGATGTTCGCCAAGGTGGCCACCGCCTACATCGTCCTGCCCGGCGGCTACGGCACGCTGGACGAGCTGTTCGAAGCGCTTACGCTGGTGCAGACCGGCAAGACGCGCCAGATGCCGATCATTCTGGTGCACGAGCCGTTCTGGCGCGGCCTGCTCGGGTGGATGCGCGAGCGCCTGGCCGCCGAGGGCATGATCGACGAAAGCGAGCTCGATCTGCTGCAGGTGTGCGACCAGCCGCAGCAGGTGGTGGACACGATCTTCGCCTTCTACGAGAAGCGCGGCTTCGAGCCTTCGCCCGCCGAGCGCGAGGTGTTGCTGAACCTGTAGAATCGGTCGCGTGCGCCGCCGCGCTTTTACACTGCTGCTGATCGCGTCCTTCGCGGCATGGGCGCAGACCGCGCCGCCGAAGCTAGAGCCGCTGCCCGAGCCGCCCCCGCCGCCGCCGCTGCCCGAGGGCCCTGCCGACGAGCCGCGCGTGCGCATCCCCGTGCAGGCAGGCGACAAGATAGAGCCGGTGCGCCGCAACGGCGTGGTAATCGCGGTGCGTGTCACGCCGCCGAACGGCAAGCCGTACTTTCTCATCGATACCAGTGGCAACGGCAACTGGATGCGGCGCGACTCGCTCGACACCGGGCTTGCCGTGCCCATGTTCCCCATCCTCGAATTCGACTGACTTGTCGGTCTACACGCCGGTTTCCGAATCCGAGCTGGCGGGCTGGCTCAAGCACTACTCCGTCGGCCGCCTGCTGTCGTGCGAGCCGATCAAGGCGGGAATCGAGAACACCAATTATTTCGTCACCACCACGCACGGGCGCTACGTCCTGACGCTGTTCGAGCGCCTGCCGGCCGAAGAGCTGCCGTTCTATGTCAACCTGATGGCGCACCTCGCGCGCCACGGCATCCCGTGCCCGGCGCCGATCGCCGACCTTTCCGACCAGTACCTGCAGCGGCTGAACGGCAAGCCGGCGGTGCTGGTCACGCGGCTCTCAGGCGAGTCGGTCGAGCGCCCGGGCGCCGGCGAATGCGCCGAGCTCGGCGCATTGCTCGCGCGCATGCACCTCGCGGCCCGCTCCTACGCCGCCTACCTCGACAACCCGCGCGGTCCCCGGTGGTGGCGCTTCGCCGCCCGGGAAGTGTCCTCGTTCCTGGATTCGCAGAAGAAGGCGCTGCTGGAGGCGGAGCTCGCCTTCCAGGCCGAGCATCGCTTTGCCGATGCGCCGCGCGGCCCGGTGCACGCCGACCTGTTCCGCGATAACGCCCTGTTCGAGGGCGGCCGCATTTCGGGGGTGATCGACTTCTACTTTGCCGGGGTCGACACTTTCCTGTTCGACGTGGCGGTGTGCGTCAACGACTGGTGCCTGTGCGACCCGCAAAGCAAGCTGGAGCTCGACGAGGGCCGCACGCGCGCGCTGCTGTCGGCCTACCACGCGGCGCGGCCGTTCACCGCGCTGGAGCGCGACGCCTGGCCGGTAGTGCTGCGCGCCGCGGCGCTGCGCTTCTGGCTGTCGCGGCTTTACGACTTTCATCTGCCGCGTCCCGGCATGATGGTGCACGCGCACG
>DATACE010000176.1:0-3951 GCA_036259215.1 Burkholderiales bacterium
GCTGCACGCCATCGGCGACGTGCTGCGGCGCTGGGTCGTCGCCCAGGCGCTGCTCGCGCTGGTGATCGCCCTGCTGGTGGGCGCCGGTCTATTCGCGATCGGCGCGCCGTTCGCGTTGCCGCTCGCGCTGCTCGCCGGCGTAATGGAGTTCGTGCCGTACATCGGCCCGCTGATCGCCGCGGTGCCCGCGCTATTGGTGGGCTTCGCCGAAGGCGCGCAGATGGTCGGCTGGATCGCCGCGCTGTACCTCGCCGTGCAGGCCGTCGAGAGCTACATCCTGTCCCCGATCGTGCAGCACAAGGCCGTGTACCTCGCCCCGGCGCTCATCCTGTTCGCGCAGGTCTTGCTCGGCGTAGTGGCGGGCGGCCTCGGCGTGGCGGTGGCCACCCCGCTGGCCGCCGCCGTGATGGTCGCGGTGAACAAGCTCTACGTCGAGGACGTGCTCGGCGAGCATCGCGGCTAGCCGCCGCTGGCGCCGGTGCTCGCAAGAAATTCGCGGTTCGCCTATGCTTGGCGCGCCGTCCACAATAAAAAGGCAGGCCAAATGAAAAACCACGTACTTGCTTTGGCGTTCGCGGTCGCCGTCTCGGGGTGCTCGGGCGCGCCGCAGGACCTGGAGGCCCAGCTGAAAGCGCTGGTCATCGCCGTTTTTGCTTCCAAGGGACAGGTGGCGCTCGGCGAGGCCCTGAAGCGCTACGAAGAGGGCGATTACGCCGCCGCCGAGGAGCTGCTGCAGAACGCGCTGGAGCACGGGGTCGAGCCGGCCGACCAGGTGGTGGCCCATAAACACCTGGCATTCATCCAGTGCGCCGCGGGCCGCATGCAGCAGTGCCGGGCGCAGTTCCAGCTCGCCTTGCGCGCCAACCCTGCCATCGATCTCGACCCGGCCGAAGCCGGCCATCCGGCCTGGGGTCCGGTGTTCCGCTCGCTGGCGCGCTGAACGCGTGCAGTTCGAGGTCGAGCCGCGGATGGGTTATCTGTACGCCGCGGTGAGCGGCCGCTTCCAGTTGGCCGAGGCGTTGTCCGGCTATACCAGCCTGCTGCAGGCGGCGGCGCGCTACCGGCTAGCGCGCATGCTGATGGACTGCACGCGTGTCACGGGCGAGATGACGGTGGCCGACCGCCTTGCCTTCGGCACCTTCATGGCCGAGGAGCAGCAGCGCATGCTGGCGCAGCTGCCGCACGCGCCGCAGGTGGCGATCCTCGCCGTGCCGCCGATCATGGATCCCGGCCGCTTCACGCAGGCCGTGGCGAACAACCGGGGCGTGCGCATGCGCGCCTCGGAAAGCCTGCAGGAGCTGCTTTCCTGGCTCGGTGTCTGACTACGCCCGGCTGGCGAGCAGCCGCTCGACGTAGCGCGCGACCAGGTCGGCTTCGAGGTTGACCCGCGACCCCGGCTGCAGGCGCGACAGGGTGGTCACCTCCAGCGTGTGCGGGATGAGGTTCGCTTCGAAGACGCTGCCGTCCACGGCATTGACCGTGAGGCTGACACCGTCGACGCAGATCGACCCTTTCTTCGCGATGAAGCGCGCCAGCTCGTCCGGCGCGCGAACCGCGATGATGCCGCCGTGCCGGCGCACCACCTCGCCGACGCCGTCGACATGGCCGGCGACCAGGTGGCCGCCCAGGCGCTCGCCCAGCGCAAGCGCCTTTTCCAGGTTGACCGCGCCCGGCTGGTCGAGGCCTACCGTGAGGCGGGCGGTTTCTTCGGAGACATCCGCGGTGAACCCGCGCCGCGTCAACGCCGTGACGGTGAGGCAGACCCCTTGCACGCTGATGGAGTCCCCCGCCGCGACATCCGACACATCCAGCGCCCCGCAATCGATCTCGAGCGGCCGCAGGCGCACGATCGTCCCCACCGCCTGCACGATTCCTGTGAACATCGCGCGGGAGGTTACCGCAAAGCGCTTGTCCAAGGGCTTTGCTTGTCTAACCCTTAATGAGCGTTCTGCCTCCCCGGGGACAGTGCCGACCCGGCAAGTCCTGCGACGAAGCTGCCCACGCAGATCGACGTCGCCGTAGCCACGGCATGCTCGAACCCCAGATAGAAGGGCGCGGCGACGAGCCACAGGCCTGCCGCAAGGTTCAGCCACTCCCCCTGGCACTCATCCAGCGCCGCCTGGAAGTGAGAGCCCAGGGCGAGCGCCAGACCCAGGAACACGGCATTGGCGGTGGCGGCGTGGTAATCCGCGTAGCCTGCCGCCCAGGGCGAAACGGCGAGCCACAGGCCGAGCGCGAAGCTCGCCCACTCCTGCCACCGCGGGGCACCGGTCGTCACATTCGTGACAAGAGCAAGATATGGACCGCGAAGCGGTAGTGGCGCACCGACAGGTAGAGATCATCGGCGCGGCCTGGGGATTGGGCGGCGCCGAGCCCGGCTGCGCCGATGCCCCGGCCGTGCTGGCACCGCTCCTCGAAGCTCGCCTGCGCGCCTGCGGCGTCGAAGCGCGCGCCGGCGCGATGCTGCGGCCCCGTGCCGGAGACCGGCGCAGGCAGGCGGCGGTAAGCCGCCTATGCGGGCTGCTTGCCGGCGCGGTGGCGCAGGCGCTCAGGCAGGCGCGCCTGCCGTGCGTGCTGGGCGGCGACCACAGTTGTGCGGGCGGGACCTGGGCGGGCGTCGCGCGCACCCTGCACGGAGCCTTGGGATTGATCTGGGTGGATGCGCACATGGATAGCCATACGCCGGGGACCAGCCATACGGGCCGCCTGCACGGCATGCCGCTCGCCTGGCTGCTCGGGCAGGACGACGACCCGCTCTACGGCTTGAGCGCCGGCGTGCTGAATCCGGAGCAGGTAGCGCTGGTGGGCGTGCGCAGCTTCGAGCCCGAAGAGCAGGCCCGCCTTGCGCGTCTCGGGGTGCGTGTGTTCCACATGGCGGAGGTGCACGCGCGCGGGCTGGACGCCGTATTCGCCGAGGCGCTCGCCATCGCATGCGCCGGGACCAAAGGCTTCGGCATCAGCATCGACCTGGACGTGGTGGCGCCGGAGGAGGCCCCCGGCGTCGGCACGCCGGTCGGGGGAGGCATCGGCGGCCGGCAGCTGGCGCAGGCGCTGGGCACCATCGGTGGGCGCGCGGACCTGCGGGCGGTGGAGCTGGTGGAGTACGCCCCGCGCCTGGACCCCGACCGGCGCAGCGCGCGCGTCGCCATCGCGGCGCTCATGGCGGCGCTATGCGGGCCTGGCCACGAGGCGCAGATCCTCGCCGATGCGCTCGACGGAGACGATGCTTAGGGAAATCCTTGCCTGCAGATCCGAAAACGCCGGCAGATCGAACATACCCTGCGCCCCGTCGCCGAGGAAGCTCGGGTTTAGGTAGAGCAGGAACTCGTCGACGCAGCCTTCGCGCACCAGCGATCCGTTCAGGCGAGAGCCGGCCTCCACGTGCAGCTCGTTGATGCCGCGCCGGCCCAACTCCTCGAGCATCCGCGGCAGCTCGACCTTGCCCTGGGCGTTGGGCAGCACCACCACCTCGGCATTCTCGGGTGCGGCCCCCTGCCGACCGGAAAAGATCAGTACCTTGGGCCCCTGGAGGATCTTCGCCTGCGGCGGCGTCTCCAGCCGGCTGTCGACGATCACGCGCCGCGGCTGGCGGGGCGTCTCGACGTCGCGCACCGTGAGGCGCGGATCGTCCGCCTTGATGGTGCCGATGCCGGTGAGCAGCGCGCAGGCGCGCGCGCGCCAGCGGTGGCCGTCGCGCCGGGCTTCGGGCCCGGTGATCCATTGCGAGGCGCCGTTGGCGAGAGCGCTGCGTCCGTCCAGGGTAGCGGCCGCCTTGAGGCGCACCCATGGCCGCCCGCGCGTGACGCGTGAAAGGAAGCCGATGTTGAGCTCGCGCGCCTCCTCCTGCATGAGCCAGTGCTCGAAGCGGATGCGCGCCGCCGCGAGCGCCTCGCCGCCGCGCGCGGCAGGCGGGTCGGGATCGCGCAATGCCGCCACGACGCGCGCCACCCT
>DATACE010000177.1:0-13507 GCA_036259215.1 Burkholderiales bacterium
GCGCTGCCGCCGCCGCTGCCGGATGGCAAACCTATGAAGTCATCACTCGCGTCGAAGTGTCCTTTCCCAAAGGTGTGTCGCGCGTGTGGATACCACTGCCACTGACGGCCGATACGGACTGGCACCGCAGCCTCGGCAACAGCTGGTCCGGCAACGCGTCCCGCGCGCAGGTGCTGAGCGATGGCAAATACGGCGCCACCATGCTCTATGCGGAATGGCAGGAAGGACCGGCCCTGCCGCAGCTCGAGGTGGCGAGCCGCTTCGCCACGCGCGAGCGCACCGTGGATCCCGCGCGCCCGAAGGAAGGCGCCGAGCGGCTGAATGCCGAAGAGCGCGCGTTCTTCACGGCCCCCACGGAATACATCCCCACCGACGGCATCGTGCGCAAGACGGCGCAGGGCATCGTCAAGGGCGCGCGCGGCGACGTGGACAAGGCGCGCGCCATCTACGAGTGGGTGGTGGAGAACACCTTTCGCGACGCCAAGGTGCGCGGCTGCGGCTGGGGCGACATCAAGTCGATGCTCGAGACCGGCAACCTGGGCGGCAAGTGCGGCGACCTCAATGCCTTGTTCGTCGGACTGGCGCGCTCGGTCGGGGTGCCGGCGCAGGATGTCTACGGGCTGCGCGTCGCGCCTTCGGCGCACGGCTATCGCAGCCTCGGCGTGGGCACGCCGTCGGTGACGCGCGCCCAGCATTGCCGCGCGGAGTTCTTCGCCGAAGGCCGCGGCTGGGTGCCGGTCGATCCGGCGGATGTGCGCAAAGTTGCCCTCGAGGAGCCGCCGGGCAAGCTGGCGCTCGACGACCCGAAGGTAGCGGCGGCCCGCAAGCGCCTGTTCGGCAACTGGGAAATGAACTGGCTCGCGTACAACACCGGCCACGACATCGCGCTGCCGCACTCCGACGGGCCGAAGCTGCCTTACCTCATGTACCCGAACGGCGAAACCGGGGGCGAGCGGCTCGATTCTCTGGATCCCGAGGCGTTCAAGTACACCATCACGGCGCGCGAGCTGAAGGCTTGAGGCTGGGGCTCGTCTTGCTGCTGGCGCTCGCGCTGCCGGCGGCGGCGCAACCGCTCAAGCCCTGGAGCGGCGGGCCCACGCCTTCCCTCGAGCTGAGCGACGCCGACGGCAAGCCGCACCGGCTCGAGGACTACCGGGGGCGCGCGGTGCTGGTGAACTTCTGGGCCACCTGGTGCGAGCCCTGCCGCGAGGAGATGCCCAGCATGGAGCGGCTGCGCGTTGCCCTGAAGGACAAGCCATTCGCCGTGCTGGCGGTCAACGTAGGGGAGAGCGGCCGCACGGCGCGCAGGTTCGGCCAGAAAATGCAGCTCGGCTTTCCCCTGCTGCTCGACCGCGAGACCAGGGTTGCGCGCGCTTGGAGCGCGCGCGTGCTTCCGGCGAGCTTCGTGGTTGGACCGCGGGGCGACATCCGCTACAGCTATTTCGGCGCCATCGACTGGGCGCGCGACGACGTGCGCCAGGCGATCGAGGACCTGCTGAAGTGAGGTGGCTGGGCTGCGTCGCTCTGCTTGCCTGCATGAGCGTGCAGGCGCAGGAACCGCTGGCGCCGGCTCCCTTCATCACCACCCCCGACGAGGTGGTGCTGCGAATGCTCGAGCTCGCCGGGACGCGGCCCGCGGACCTCGTCATGGACCTGGGCTCCGGCGACGGCCGCATCGTCATTGCGGCGGCCCAGAAGTTCGGCGCGCGCGGCGTGGGCATCGAGCTCGACGGCGCCCTGGTGGAGCAATCGCGGCAGCGCGCGCGCCTTGCGGGCCTCGCCGACCGGGTGTCCTTTGTGCAGGGCGACGTGCTTGCAGCGGACCTTTCGGCGGCTACCGTGGTGACGGTCTACCTCCTGCCGGGCCTGATCAACCAGCTGCAGCCGCGCTTCCTGGCGCAGCTGCGTCCGGGAACGCGCATCGTTTCGCACGCCTTTCGCATGACCGGCTGGGCCCCCGACCGTGCCGAAACGCTGCAGCTGGCGGCCCCGCATCCGGGGCAGGGGGATCAAAGCACGCTTTTGCTCTGGGTAGTGCCGGCCGAGGCGCGCGGGCTGTGGAAAGGCCCGGGCAGCGAGCTGCGCATCCATCAGAACTTCCAGCAGGTGGAGATCGAGGGGCGCCTTGCCGGCCGCACCCTGCAGGCGCCGCGAGCCTCGCTGCAGGGCCACAGCATCGCGTTCGAGGACGGCGCCGCGCGCTTTCGCGGCCGCGTCCAGGGCGATCACCTCATGGGCGAGCTGTCGTTACCCGACCGGCGCGAGCCGCTGATGCTCACCCGGGCGCGCCCGGCACGGCGCTAGAGCAGCTTGCCGGGATTCATCAGGCCGCCCGGGTCCAGCGTACGTTTGAGCGCCCGCATCAGCTCGAGCTCCAGCGGATCCTTGTGGCGGCGGATTTCCTCGCGCTTGAGCTGGCCCAGCCCGTGCTCGGCCGAAATGGAGCCGCCAAGCGCCGCGACCGCGTCATACACGATGCGGCTCACCTCGGCGCGCCGCGGCATCAACGCCTCGGGGCCGACGTTGTAATGCAGGTTGCCGTCGCCCACGTGGCCGAAGCAGAAAATCTCCACCTCGGGGAAAGCCGCAGCGAGCGCCTTGCCGCCGATCTCCACGAACTGCGGGATATGCGATACGGGGACCGAGATGTCGTGCTTGACGTTGGTGAACTGCGCCTCCGGGATGGTCTCGCGGATGCGCCACAGCGCCCTGGCCTGCTCGCCGCTCTGCGCGATCGCCGCATCGCGCAGCGCTCCCTGCTCGGCGCACTCGGCAAGCGCTTCCTCCGAGCGCTCGCGCAGCAGCGCCGGCGCACCCGCGTCCGCGAGCTCGGCGAGCACGTACCACGGATGCGCCGCCGCCAGCGGGTCCTGGGTACCGGGCGCATGCGCGAGGACGGCTTCGAGGCATGGCCGGGAGAGCAGCTCGAAAGCGGAAATGCGCTCGCCCAGGCGCGCGCGCAGCCGGCCGAGCAGCTCGACGGCGTTCCTCGGGCTATCGAGGGCGATCCATACGGTGGCCGTGGCGCTCGGCCGCGGATAAAGGCGCAGCACGGCGGCGGTGATGATGCCGAGGGTGCCTTCCGCGCCGAGGAAAAGCTGCTTCAGGTCGTAGCCGGTGTTGTCCTTGCGCAGCCCGCGCAGGCCGTTCCACACGCGCCCGTCGGGAAGCACCACCTCGAGGCCGAGGACCTGCTCGCGTGCCGTGCCGTAGCGCAGCACGTTCACGCCGCCCGCGTTGGTGGAAAGGTTGCCGCCGATCTGGCAGCTACCCTCGGCGGCGAGCGACAGAGGGAACAGGCGCCCGGCTTGCGCCGCCGCCTGCTGAATGGCGGCGAGCACGCAGCCCGCTTCCACGGTGACGGTATCGTTGAGAGAATCGAGCGCGCGGATGCGGTTCATGCGAGACAGCGACAGCACGACCTCGCGCTGCGTGCCGATAGGCACCGAGCCGCCCACCAGGCCGGTATTGCCGCCTTGCGGCACGATCGCCACCCGCTCGCGCAGGCACAGCGCCGTCACCGCAGCGACCTGCGCCGTGGTGGCCGGCCGCACCACGCATTCGGCCGGAGCGTAGTACTGCCGCCGCCAGTCGGTGAAGTAAGGTTTCGTGTCCTCGGGCGCGGTGAGGACGTGGGCAGCCCCTACAATCTCGCCCAGGAGATGTGCCAGTGTCATTCCTGATCCGCATTCTACTTGCGCTGTGCGCGAGCGCCGTCCACGCGCAGGAGGCGCCGATTGCGGTCGGCGCGGCGATATCGCAGACCGGCATGCTGGCGGGGCTGGCGGCCGATTACCACAAAGGCCTGGCGCTCTGGCAGGACGAGGTGAACGCCGCCGGCGGGCTGCTCGGGCGGCGCATCGAGCTGCGGCTGCGCGACGACGGGTCGAGCGCGGTGCGCGCGGGCGAGCTGTATCGCGAGATGATGCGCGACGGCAGCGCGGATCTGTTCATCGGGCCCTTCGGCTCCGCCGCCACGCTTATGGCGGGCGCCGAAGCCGAGCGCGCCCGCCGCGTGCTCTTGAACGGCGCCGCCGCCTCGAGCACGGTGCATCGGCGCGGCACGCGCTACCTTTTCCAGTCCGCAGTTCCGAACAGCGCGTATGGCGAAGGCGTGGTGGCGCTGGCGCGCGCCGCAGGCCTGCGCAACCTGTTCATCCTGGCGCGCGACGACCTGACGTCCCGCGAGATGGCGCAGGCAACCCATGATGCTGCGGCGAGCGCAGGCCTCGACCCGGGCCAGGTCGTGGTCTACAGCGTCGGGACCGACGACTTCACGGCGCACGTCGCGCTGGCGCGCGCCGCAGGCGCCGCGGCCTGGATTGCCTTCGGCGGGCTGCGCGACACCGCCGGCATGGTGCGCAGCCTGAAAAGCCTGGGTTATGCGCCCAGTTTGTTCTTTGCGCGCAGTGCGGCCGATCCGCAGTTCATAGCTCTGGTCGGACAGGACGCGGAGTTCAGCCTGGGGGCGACCGAGTACGAGCCTCGCTTTCCGACGCCCGGCAACGAGCGTTTCGTGCGCGCGTACCAGGCGAAATGGTCTGCGCCTCCGGGGGCGAGCGCCGCGCACGGCTTCGCCGCGGGCATGGTGCTCGCCGAGGCGGTGCGCCGCGCCGGCTCGCTCGACCACGAGAAGCTGCGCGCGGTGCTCGCCGAGCTCGATACCGGCACGGTGCTCGGCGGCTACAAGGTCGATCCGCAAAACGGCGCCCAGCTCGCGGCCAAACCCGCCCTCGTGCAGATCCTCAAGGGCAGGCCTGAAGTGCTGTGGCCTGAGTGGCTGCAGACGGCGACGCGCGAGCCGTACCCGCCGTGGGCTGCACGCGAGTTGCTGGATTGAGCAGAGCCCCGGATGCCGCTTAATCGATCGTTCCTGTTCGCGCCGGGCAACGTGGCGCGTCGCGTCGACAAGGCGTTGACGCTGGACGCCGACGTAGTCATCGTCGACCTCGAGGATTCGGTGGCCGTGCAGGACAAGGAGCAAACCCGCGCCGCGGTCGCCGAGGCGCTGAAGCGCCCGCGCCAGGGCCGCGCCTACGTGCGCGTGAATGCCCCTTCCACCCCGTATTGCTACGGCGACCTGGTGGTGACTCTTCACGAAGGGGTCGACGGCGTGGTGCTGCCCAAAGTGGAAAGCGCGGCCGACCTGCATGCGATCGACTGGCTCATGGCGGCGCTCGAGCGCGAGCGCGGCCTGCCCGAAGGCTCCATCGACCTCATGCCGCAGATCGAGACGGCCGCCGGCATGCAGCGCATCGACCGCATCGTCCAGGCGCGCAGCCTGCGGCCCTACCGCGGCCCCTGGCGAGTCAAGCGGGTGGCCTTCGGCGCCGCGGATTACGGACATGAGCTCGGTCTTTCGCCGACCCTCGACGAGCCGGAGCTGGCTGATGCGCGGGCGCGCATGGTGCTCGCCTCGCGCGCGGCCGGCATGGAGAACCCCATCGACAGCCCGTGGTTTCACTTCAAGGAAACCGATGCTTTTCAGCGCGCGCTGGAGCGCAGCCGGCGCGGCGGGTTCCAGGGGCGGCTGTGCGTGCATCCGGACCAGCTCGGGCCGGTGAACCGCGCCTATCTGCCCAGCGACGAGGAGCTCGCGCGCGCGGAGCGCATCGTCGCCGCATTTCGCGAGGCCGAGGCAGGCGGAGCGGCGGCGATCCAGGTGGACGGCCAGATGGTCGACTACCCGGTGGTGCACCGGGCGCAGGCCGTGATCGAGGCGATGCGGAAAGCACGCAGGGGCAAGGCGAAGTGACGCGCGAGGTCGTGCTGGCCCCCGGGCTGTGGATGCCGGGCAGCGCCATGGCGCTGCTCGCGGTGCGGCTGGCGCGGGCCGGTTACACGCCTCACGTATTCACCTATCGCGGGCGCAGCCCATTCGAGTCGAACATGGAGAGATTCGCACGCTACGTGCGCGACACGCTCCGCGGGCGGCCGGCGCACTTCGTCGGGCACAGCCTGGGCGGCGTGCTGGTGCTCGACATGCTCAACGCCCATGCCGAAGTGCCTGCCGCCTCGGTGGTGCTGCTCGGCGCGCCGGTGCGCGGCTGCCTGGCCGGCCGCCGTCTGGGGAGCGCGCGCATCGGGCGCTGGATGATGGGCGCCTGCAGCATGCTGTGGTCCGAGCGCGACGCCCGCTGGCAGCGCGAGGCGCCGCTCGGCGTGGTGGCGGGTACCTTGCCTTTGGGCCTCGGGCGCGTGCTCGGCCGGCTGCCCGACGCCAACGACGGCGTCGTGCGCGTCGATGAGACCGAGGTTGCCGGCATGAAGGCACGCGCGCTGGTGCCGCAGGGGCACAGCCTGCTCATTATCTCCGGCGCAGTCGGCAATCTGGTGCAGCGTTTTCTCGCCTCGGGGGAATTCGCGTGAGGGCCGCGCTCGCCCTCGTGCTCGCCGCCCTGCTTTGCGGCTGCGAGTCGGTCTCCTTCTATGCCCAGGCGATCGGCGGCCAGCTCGGCGTCATGCGCTCGGCGCGGCCGCTCGACACGTGGCTCACCGACCCGCACACGGAGCCGGAGCTGCGCGAGCGGCTGACCACAGCGCGCCGCATTCGCGAGTTCGCCTCGCGCGAGCTCGCGCTGCCGGACAACGGCAGCTACACCTCGTACGCCGACTTGCGGCGGCCGTATGTCGTGTGGAATGTGTTCGCGGCGCCGCGCTTCTCGGTCGAGGCCAAGCGGGAGTGCTTTCCGTTCACCGGCTGCGTGAGCTATCGCGGGTTCTTCTCCGAGGATCTGGCGCGCCGCCACGCCGAGCGCCTGCGCGCCGAGGGCTACGACGTGCACATCGGCGGCGTGCCGGCCTATTCGACGCTGGGCTGGTTCGACGACCCGCTGCTGTCCACTTTCATCCGTTATCCCGATACGCAGCTCGCCCGCCTGCTGTTCCACGAGCTCGCCCATCAGGTGGCCTACGCGCGGGACGACACGACGTTCAACGAGTCCTTCGCGGTGGTGGTGGAGGAGGAAGGCGTACGGCGCTGGTTGCGCACCGAGGGCCGCGACAGCGAGCTCGCGGCGTTCCGGGCGGCCCAGGGACGCAAGCGCGAGATCGCCGCCGCCGTGGCCCAGGCGCGCGCCCGCCTGGAGGCGATCTACAAGATGGACCTCCCCCCGGAAGACAAGCTGGCGCGAAAAGCCCAGGAGTTCGAGCGGTTGCGCGCGCGCCACGGCAACTTCATCCCCGCCGAGCCGAACAACGCGTTTCTCGTATCGGTCGCCGTCTACACCCGGCTGGTGCCCGCGTTCGAGCGGCTGCTGGCCGACGCCGGCGGCGACTTGCCGTCCTTCTATGCGAAGGTCAAAGCGCTGGCGGCTAGCGAGCGGTCCAGCCGAGATCCATTGCTAGCGCAGCGCCCGTGATGACGCCGGCCGGCTCCGAGCACAGGTAAGCGGCGAAGTCGGCCACTTCCGCCGGCTCGATCAGCCGCTTCACCGCCGCCGGCGCGAGCATCACCTTCTCGACCACCTCCTCGGGCGAAACGCGGTTGGCCTTCGCCTGGTCGGCGATCTGGCTGTCGACCAGGGGCGTGCGCACGTAGGCGGGGCAGATCGCGTTGGCGGTGATGCCGTGCTCCCCGCCCTCGAGCGCCGAGGTGCGCGTGAGGCCCACCAGGCCATGCTTGGCCGAGATGTAGGCCGCCTTGAACGGCGAAGCCACCAGCGCGTGGATCGAGGCGATGTTCACCACGCGGCCCCAGCGCTGCTTCTTCATCGCCGGCCAGCAGTAGCGGGTGAGCAGGAACGGCGCGGTCAGCATCAGCGCGATCATCCGCTCCCATTGCTCCTCCGGGAACTCCTCGATGGGCGCCACATGCTGGTAGCCGGCGTTGTTGACCAGGATGTGCACCGTGCCGTGCAGCCGCAACGCTTCGTCGACCAGTTGCCTGCATCCTTGCCGCATAGCCAGGTCCGCTCCGACGAAGCTGCCCTTCAGCCGGGCGGCATGCTCGCGGCCCGCCTGCTCATTCAGGTCTGCCAGCACCACCTTGCAGCCGTCGCGCGCCAGGCGCTCGGCGCAGGCGAGCCCGATGCCGCTCGCCGCGCCGGTTACGATGGCCACTTTCATGTCAACGGCAGGTCGACGTGCTGGCGAAACGCCGGGCGCTCGCACAGCCGCGCGTACCATGCTTCGACCGCCGGAAAGCGCGGCCGCTCGATCGGCACGCGCATCCATCGCTGCACTTCGCAGCCCAGCGGGATATCCGCCATGGTGAAGCGCTCGCCGCCGAGGTAGGGCCGCGCCGCCAGCCTCGTCTCGGGCGCCGCGAGCAGCGCCGCGCTCTTCTGGCGGCCTTCCTCGATCGCCTTGGCGTCGCGCTTTTCCACGGGCGTGCGGATCAGCCCCCAGAAAACATTGCGCATCGCTCCCTGGAAGGTGAAGGCCCAGTCCATCCAGCGCTCGCCGTCGGCGCGCGTCTTCACGTCCGTGGGCCACAGCGTGCCGGCCGCATGCTTGGCGCACAGGTAACGCACGATGGTGTGCGACTCCCACAGCACGAAGCCGTCGTCGTCGATGGTCGGCACGAGCGAATTCGGGTTCATGGCCATGTACTCCGGCGTCTTGGTGACGCCGTGCTCCATGCCCGCGTCGATGCGCTGGTACGGCAAGCCCAGCTCCTCGAGCGCCCACAGCGCCTTCTTCACATTCACGGAGTTCGTTCGACCCCAAATCTTCAGCATATGTCGTTTTCTAGAAGCCGACGGCCTGGCCGTCGCGGCGCGGGTCGCTGGCGCAAAAGTAGCCGCCGTCGAGCTTCCACAGGAGCTGCGCGCTGCCGAACTGGTTGTAGTCGTCGATGGTGACGATGCGGTGGCCGCGGCGCTGCAGCTCGGCGAGCGAGTCGGCGGGGAAATTGTCCTCGACGCTGACTTCCAGGCCCTGCACGACGCGAAAGCGCGGTCCGTCGCTCGCCGCTTGCGGGCTCTGGCCGTAATCGGCGATGCGCACCATGACTTGCGCGTGGCCCTGCGGCTGCATGGTGCCGCCCATGACGCCGAAGGCCATCACCGGCTTGCGGTTCTTGGTGACGAAGCCCGGGATGATGGTCTGGTAGGGGCGCTTCCTCGGTCCGACGCAGTTCGGATGGCCGGGCTGGACGACGAAGGTGCCACCGCGGTTCTGCAGGGACATGCCGTCGACCACCACGCCGGAGCCGAACCCCATGTAGTTGGACTGGATGAACGACACCATCATGCCGGCCGCGTCCGCCGCGGCGAGGTACACCGTGCCGCCCTTGGGCGGCGTGCCGTGGCCGAAGTCCTGCGCGCGCTTCATGTCGATGAGCTTCGCCCGCGACTTGAGGTAGTCGGGCTCGAGCAGCGCCTGCGGCTTGACGTCCATGTGGTCGATGTCGCCGATGTAGCGGCGCGCGTCGGCGAAGGCGAGCTTCATGGCCTCGATCTGCAGGTGCAGGCTGTCGGGCCCGTCGACCGGCAGCGCGCGCACGTCGAAGTGCTCGAGCATGCCGAGCGCCATGAGCGCCACCATGCCCTGGCCGTTCGGCGGAATCTCGTGCAGCGTGTAGCCGCGATAGTCCAGTTGCAGCGGCTTTACCCAGTCGGCTTCATGCGCAGCGAGGTCGGCTGCGCGCATCGCGCCGCCGTGCTTTTTTGCGTGCGCCTCGATGCGCTCGGCGAGCTCGCCGCGATAGAAGGCCCTGCCCCGGGTTGCCGCAATTTTCTCCAGCGCCTTGGCGTGGTCGGGGAACCTGAAGCGCTCGCCCGCGCGCGGCGCCTTGCCCCCGGGCAGAAAATACTTGGCGAACCCGGGCTGCTCTTTCAACTCGGGCACCTGCTTTTGCCACTGCCCGGCGATGGTCGGTGAGACGAGAAACCCCTCGCGGCCGTAGCGGATCGCCTGCTCGAACAGCTTCCTGAAGGGCAGCTTGCCGAACTTCTGGTGCAGCTCGACCCAGGCGCTGACGCAGCCGGGCACGGTCACGGTATCCCACCCGCGCACCGGCATCGCGCTCTTGCCCTTGAAGTAATCCAGCGTCCACGCGGCAGGCGAGCGCCCCGAGGCGTTCAGACCATGCATGCGCTTGCCGTCCCAGACGATGGCGTACGCATCCGAGCCGATGCCGTTGGACACCGGCTCGACCAGCGAGAGCGTGATGGCCGTGGCGAGGATGGCGTCGACCGCAGTGCCGCCGGCGGCGAGCATCTGCAGGCCGGCCTGCGCGGCGAGCGGCTGCGAGGTGGCCACCGAGTTGGCCGCGAGCAGCGGCTTGCGCGGCCAGGCATACGGGTTGTCCCAGGAGAAGGGCGTCATTGCACGGTCTCGAAGTCGAGCACCACGCGTCCGACCACGCGGCCCGCCTTGAGGTCTTCCAGCGCGGCGTTGGCTTCGCTCGCCGGCCGGGTCTCGACCGGCGGCGGCCTGATCTTGCCCTTCTTCGCCAGCGCCACGACCTCCTTCAGCTCCTGCAGGCTGCCGACGTAGGAGCCGACGATGCCGATGGCGCGCTGGGCGATGGGCGGCAGGGGATGCACCAGCTCGCCGCCGAACAGGCCGCAAATCACGTAGCGCCCGCCTTTGCGCAGCGCGCCGATGCCCAGCGCCGCCGTGGCCGGCGCGCCCACCAGGTCGACCGCGCCGGCGATGCCCTGAAGCGCCTGGGCAGCGTCGGCGGAGCGCGTATTGACCGCGCTCCTCGCGCCTTGCTTGAGCGCCGCGGCGAGCTTCGCCTCGTCGATGTCGCAGCCGACGATGTCCTTCACGCCCTTCGCCCGCAGGATGGAAATCGCGATCAGCCCCAGGCCGCCACAGCCCAGCACCGCCACGCGGTCCTTCGGGACCAGCGGCGGCAGCTTGTTGATGGCGCTGTAGACCGTGACCGCAGAGCAGGCGAGCGTCGAGGCGAACGCATCGTCGATGCCCGCGGTGTCGATCAGGTACCTGGCATCGGGCACCAGCACGTGCGTCGCGTACGCGCCCGGGCGATTCACCCCAAGGTAGCGCGAGCCCGAGACGCAAAGGTTGTCCTGGCCCGCCTTGCATACCGCGCACTTGCCGCAACCGATCCACGGAAAGACCAGGCGCTTCTGGCCCACCTTGACGCCCTTCGCCTTCTTGCCCACGGCCTCCACCACGCCGAAGGGCTCGTGGCCGAGCGTGAACGGCGGGATGCAGCCGCGCTCCTTCACGTAGAAGCGCTTGCCGCCTCCCAGGTCGAAGTACCCGTCCCAGATGTGCAGGTCGGAGTGGCACACGCCCGAGCGCGTGATGCGCACCAGCACTTCGGTTCCCTGCGGCCTGGGTGTATCCAGCACCGCTTTCTGCAGCGGCTTGCCGTGCTCGACGATCTGATAAGAGATCATGTCTTTCCCGCCTTATTCAATGCTTGGTCGATGTCCCACAGAATGTCGTCCAGCGACTCGATGCCCACCGACATGCGCACCATGTCGGGGGTCACGCCGGCCTTGATCTGGTCGGCCTCGTCCATCTGCCGGTGCGTGGTCGATGCCGGGTGGATGATCAGGGTCTTCGCGTCGCCGATGTTGGCAAGGTGGCTCATGAACTGCGCCGCCTCGATGAAGCCCTCGCCGGCGCGTGCGCCTCCCTTCACGCCGAAGTTGAGCAGGCCGGACGCTCCCTTGGGAAAGTATTTCTGCGACAGCGCGTAATACTTGTCGCCCGGCAGCCCGGGATAGTTCACCCAGGCGACGCGCGGATGGTCCTGCAGAAACTTCGCCACCGCCAGCGCGTTTGCGCAATGCCGCTCCATGCGCACGTGCAGCGACTCGAGCCCCTGCAGCAGCAGCCAGGCGTTCATCGGCGAGAGCGCCGGCCCGAAGGTGCGCATGATCTCCATGCGCGCCTTCATGGTGTAGCCGAAATCGCCGAAGGTCTCGTGGAAGATGACGCCGTGGTAACCGGGCGAGGGCGTGGTGAACTCGGGAAACTTGCCGTTGCCCCAGTCGAACCTGCCCGACTCGACGATCACCCCGCCCATGGTGGTGCCGTGCCCGCCGATGTACTTGGTGGCCGAGTGCAGCACGATGTCGGCGCCCCATTCGATGGGACGGCACAGGTACGGCGAAGGCACCGTGTTGTCCACCACCAGCGGTACCTGTGCCTCGTGCGCGATGCCCGCCAGCGCCTCGATGTCCACGACGTTGATGAGCGGATTGCCCAGCGTTTCCGCGTACAGGAGCTTGGTGTTCCTGCGGATGGCTTTCCTGAAGTTCTCCGGATCCGCCGGGTCGACGAAGGTGGTCTCGATGCCCAGCTTCTTCAGGTTGACGTGCAGCAGCGTATGCGTGCCGCCGTACAGGGTCGAGGCCGAGACGATATGGTCGCCGGCGCTGCACAGGGTCAGGATGGCGGTAACTTCGGCCGCCTGGCCGGTGGCCGTGGCGAGCGCCGAGCGAGCGCCTTCGATGGCAGCCATGCGCTCCTCGAACACCGCCACCGTGGGATTGGAGATGCGCGTGTAGACGTTGCCGAACGTCTGCAGGTTAAACAGGCTGGCGGCGTGCTCTGCCGAGTCGAACACGAACGAGGTGGTCTGGTAGATCGGCGCCGCGCGCGCGCCGGTGGCGGCGTCGGGGATCTGGCCGGCGTGCAGGCAAAGCGTCTCGATGCCGAATTTACGGTCGGCCATTGCCGAACACTCGCAGCGCTACTCGGTGGGCTTGGGGTCCTGCTCGGTTCGCGAGGCTGCCCGGCGGTACTCCGAGGGCGGCACGCCCACCTGGTTCAGGAAAAAGCGCGTGAAGTTGCTCTGCGCCGAGAAGCCGAGCTCGGCCGACACCTCCGAGATCTTGCCGTGGCCGGAGGACAGGCGGGAGATGGCGGCCTCGACGCACAGCATGTCGAGATAGGTGCGCGGCGAGAACCCGGTGCACAGCTGGAACAGGTCGTAGAAGCGCGAGCGCGACAGGCCGACCTGGTTCGCCAGCTCGTCCATGCTCAGGTCCTTGTTCGGGTGCTCGCGCAGCAGGGCGATGGCGCGCCGGATGCGGCTGTCCTCGAAGCGCGAGCCGCGCCACACCGAGACGCGGCGCCCGGCGAGGTAGGTCTCGATGATGGAAAGCAGCAGCTCCTGCAGCATGAACTCCAGCCGCTCGGCCGACAGGAAACGATCGTTCAGGACTTCGACGGCCAGGGTGTCGGCGAGCTGGCGGATGCGCGGCGTGATGAGCTCGGCACGGCGCGGGAAAGGGCTCTGCGTATCGAAGATTGCGGGGAAGGCCTGTCGCAGCCAGTCGGTCGACGCATGGAACACCAGCGCGCTGCCCGAGTCGAGGCAGACGTGGATTTCGCCGGGGTTGAGCAGCAGGAGCTCGCCTTCGCCCTGCTGCATCACGATTGCCGGATCGTCCTGGGCGTCGACGGGCTCGTTGGCGCCGACCTCGGTCAGCACCAGCCGACCGAAACGGCCCTCGAAAATTCTCACCATCCTCCCCATGAGAGAAGAATACCTCAGTATGCGAGCCAGCGGGGACGCTTGGCCGAGATGACCCCTGTATTGACGCCGACCCAGTTGAGGCCGCCGAACAGG
>DATACE010000178.1:0-5125 GCA_036259215.1 Burkholderiales bacterium
GAAGGACGGCAAATACGTCGCCATCGGCGCGATCGAAGCGAAGTTCTACGAGCAGCTCGTCGAGCGGCTTGGGCTGAAGGATCTGCCGGCGCAGCACGACCGCAACGGCTGGCCGGTGTTGCGCCAGGCGTTTCGCAAAACGTTCAAGGCGAAGACGCGCGACGAATGGTGCTCGGTGTTCGAGGGCTCGGACGCGTGCTTCGCCTTGAACGTTTTGTGAAACGCCTGGCGCAACACCGGCCAGCCGTTGCGGTCGTGCTGCGCCGGCAGATCCTTCAGCCCAAGCCGCTCGACGAGCTGCTCGTAGAACTTCGCTTCGATCGCGCCGATGGCGACGTATTTGCCGTCCTTCGTCTCGTACACGTCGTACCACGGCGCTCCGGTGTCGAGGACGTTCTCGCCCCTGGCTTCGCCCCATCGATCTGCTTTCAAAAAGCCATGGAACATCGTCGCTAACAGCGACGCGCCGTCGACCATCGCCGCGTCCACCACCTGGCCCCGGCCTGAGCGCGCCGCCTCGAGCAGCGCGCAGGCCACGCCGAAGCCCAGCAGCATGCCGCCGCCGCCGAAGTCGCCCACCAGGTTGAGCGGCGGCACCGGCGCCTCGCCGCGTCGGCCGAAGGCGTTCAGCACGCCGGCGAGCGCGATGTAGTTGATGTCGTGCCCCGCACGCGGCGCGAGCGGGCCGCGCTGACCCCAGCCGGTCATGCGGCCGTAGACCATCCGCGGGTTGCGCGCGAGCGCGGCCTCGGGCCCGAGTCCCAGGCGCTCCATCACGCCGGGGCGAAAGCCCTCGAGCAGCACGTCGGCGCGCCCCAGCAGTTCGAAGATCACATCCCTGGAACAGGCGTTCTTGAGGTCCAGCGTAACCGAGCGCTTGCCGCGCATCATGACGTCGTACCAGCGCTCGCGCGGCAGCCCGAGGTCGCTCGAGGCCGGGCGGTCCACCACCAGCACGTCCGCGCCCATGTCGGCGAGCAGCATGCCGGCAAACGGCGCCGGGCCGATGGCCTCGAACTCGAGCACCTTGATTCCGGAAAGCGGTCCCATGACTCGATAATAGCCAATGCCCGGACGTTATCCCGAGCGCATCGTCTGCCTCACCGAGGAGACCACCGAGACGCTCTACCTGCTGGGCGAGGAGCGGCGCATCGTGGGCATTTCCGGCTACACCGTGCGCCCGCCGCGCGCACGGCAGGAAAAGCCGCGCATCTCTTCTTTTCTGAGCGCGAGGATCGACAAGATTGCGGCGCTCAAGCCCGATCTGGTGCTCGGTTTCTCGGACCTGCAGGCCGACATCGCGCGCGATCTCGCCAAGGCCGGCCTCAACATCATGATCTTCAACCAGGGCTCGGTGGACGAGATCCTGTCCATGGTGCTTACGCTGTCCTCTCTTACAGGGTCAAGAGAGAAAGGCGAGGCGCTGGTCGGGCGGCTGGAGGCCGGACTGGAAGACATGCGGCAGAAGGCCAAGGCGTTCCCGCGAAGGCCGCGCGTCTATTTCGAGGAATGGGACGAGCCGATGATCAGCGGCATCCGCTGGGTGAGCGAGCTGATCGAGATCGCGGGCGGTGAAGACGTGCTTTCGGAACTGTCCCGCTCCCCGGCCGCAAGCGGCCGCATCCACGACGGAAGCCAGGTCATCCGCCGCGACCCCGAGGTGATCCTGGCGTCGTGGTGCGGCAAGAAATTCCGCCCGGAGCGCGTGGCCGCGCGCCCAGGCTGGCAGGACATTGCCGCCGTCCGGGAAAGCCGGCTGTTCGAGGTGAAAAGCGCGGACATCCTGCAGCCCGGCCCGGCCGCCCTTACCGACGGCGTGCGCCGCATTCACTCCGTCTTGGCGGCTTTCATCTCCAGCAGGTGAAACGGCGGTGCGCTGCCGTCCTTCGCCTGCCCTGCGTAGATGGTGAGGTGCGGGAAGGGGATCTCGATGCGCTGCTCGTCGAAGGCCTTCTTCAGGCGCTTGAGGAACTCGCGCTTGACGTTCCACTGCTGGATCGGCGGTGCGACTTTCAGCCGCGCGCACAGCATGACCGCCGAATCCGCCCAGCGCTGCACGCCCACCACTTCGAGCTCGCCGACGATGCGCTCGCCCCACGCCGGCTCGGCGCGCATCTGGGCGGCGACCGCGCGCATGACCGAAAAGCCCTGGTCGGGGTCCTCACGGTAGGCAATGCCCACCTCGATCACCGGCGTGGCGAACTCGCGCGTGCGGTTGATGACCGCCTTGATCTCGCCGTTCGGTACGTAATGCACGTGTCCCTCGAAGTCGCGCAGGCGCACGTAGCGCAGCGTCACTTCCTCGACCAGTCCGCCCACGCCGGCGATCTGCACTACGTCGCCCTGGCGGATCTGGTCGTCGAACAGGAGGAAAAAGCCGGTGAAGAAATCGCGCACCAGGCTCTGCGCGCCGAAGCCGATGGCCACGCCGGCCACGCCCGCGGTGGCGAGGATGGGGGCGATGGAGATGCCGAGCTCTCCCAGGACCAGCATGCCCGCGACCAGGAATATGACGATGCCGGCGGCATTGCGGAACACGCGCGCCAGCGTCTCGATGCGCGCCACCTCGTCGCCGCTGGTGCGGCGCGCCATGTAGCCGCGGAAAATGCGGATCAGGCGCCCGGCGATCGCCTGGACGGCCCAGGCGAGCACCAGGATGACGAGGATCCGCAGGATCGGCGTAAGCGCCGCGCGGACCTCGGGGTCCAGCCCCTTCAAGCCGGCTAGGAGCTGTTCCAGGCTAGTGCAGCCCCAGCGAAGCCTCGATGTTGCGCACCATGGCGACCAGGCGCGGCCCGATGTCGTCTTCGAGCTGGCCTTTCTTCAGGACGAAGGCCGGCACGCCGCAGTTGAACGCCACGATCTCGCCGTCCACCGTGCGGCGCATGGGCACGCCGACGGCGAAATGCTCGCGGCGCAGCTCGCCCATGGAAGCGCAGAACCCGCGCGAGCGGATGTCCTCCAGCGCCTTGTCGATGAGCGGCCGGAACTTGCGGTGCGACTCGGGCTCTTTCACCTTCATCTGGTTGAGCACCGCCTCGCGCTCGGGCGGCGTGCAGGCGGCAAGGAAGGCGCGGCCGATGACCGACTGGGAGATGGGCACCGAGGTGCCGATGTCGGGCAGCGTGGTGATGCCGTTGCCGCTGCGCGAGGATTCGACGTACACCATGTTGAGGCGGTCGCGCACCCCCATCGACACCCAGCCGTTGCAGTAGTCGGCCAGCTCCTTCATGAGGGGCCGCGCCACCTGGCGCACGTTCATCGAGGCGAGCAGCGGGTAGCCGATCGACAGCACCGCCGAGCCCAGCTGGTACTTGCCCAGGCGCATGTTGTGCCGCAGGTAGCCCAGCTTGGTGAGGGTGTAGGTGAGGCGCGACACCGTCGGCTTGGGCAGGCCCGTGCGCACCGAGATCTCCTTGTTGCCGAGCAGGGGCTCGAGCGGGGTGAAGCAGCGCAACACTTCCAGCCCGCGGGCCAGCGTGGTGGCAAACTGGCGGTCGCCTTCGTGCTCGTAGCTGAAGGTCGCGGTCGGCTGGGAAAGGGGTACCGTGGCTTCGGGGGCGCCCATGGGAAAGCTCTCCTCCTTCTGGTTCTGTAGTGGTCGCGCTTGGAATGCAGCGGAATGCTTCGCGTTTCGATATTCTGTCGGCCACGCTCGCGTGTCAACTTAGTCATATCAGATTTCGCATAGTGAAACCCGCGCTCTTTAATTTGGAAGGCAAGGTGGCGTTGGTGACCGGCTCGACCCGCGGCATCGGCAAATCCATTGCCCAGGAACTGGCACGCGCCGGCGCGCGGGTGTCCCTGTCCAGCCGCAAGGCCGAGGCCTGCGAGCAGGCGCGGGCCGAGCTCGCAGGCGAGGGCCTGGAGGTGATGGCCCAGCAGTGCAACGTGTCGCGCAAGGAGGATTTGCAGGCCCTGGTCGCGGCCACGCGGCGCAAATGGGGCGCCATCGACATCGTCGTTTCGAGCGCCGCTTCCAACCCCTATTACGGCCCGCTCACCGAGATTCCGGACGAAGCGTTCGACAAGATCATCGCCAACAACGTGAAAAGCGTGGTGTGGCTCGCGGGCCTGACGCTGCCCGCCATGGCCGACAGAGGCGGGGGCAGCTTCATCGTGGTGGGATCCATCGGCGGGCTGCTGGCCAGCACGGTGATCGGCGCCTACGGGGTGTCCAAGGCCGCCGACCACCACCTGGTGCGCAACCTCGCCGCGGAATGGGGCCCCCGCAACGTGCGCGTCAATGCCATCGCCCCGGGGCTGGTGAAGACCGAGTTTGCCCGGGCGCTGTGGGAGGACGAGAAGCGGGCGGCCGAGCGCATCGCGGCCACCCCGCTGCGGCGCCTGGGCGAGCCGCGCGACATCGGCGGCATCGCGGTGTTTCTCGCCTCCGAGGCCGCCGCCTTCGTCACCGGGCAGTGCATCGTGGCCGATGGCGGCGTTACCATCCTGTAAATGGATCTGAATTACTCTTCCGAGGAGCTGGCGTTCCGGGACGAGGTGCGCACCTGGCTGACGGCCAACCTGCCCGCCGACCTGCGCGAGAAAGTGGCCTCCTACGCGCACCTGTCCAAGGACGATCTCCTGCGCTGGCACAAGATCCTGGCGAAGAAGGGCTGGGTGGCGCCGGCCTGGCCCAAGCAATGGGGCGGCACCGGCTGGAGCCTGGTGCAGCGCTACATCTTCGAAGAGGAGCTCGGCTACGCCGGCGGGCCGATGCTGATTCCCTTCGGCCTGTCGATGTGCGCCCCGGTGCTGCTGCGCTTCGGCAGCGAAGCCCAGAAGCAGCGCTTCCTGCCGCGCATCTACCACGGCGAGGATTTCTGGTGCCAGGGCTATTCGGAGCCGGGCTCGGGCAGCGATCTCGCGTCCCTGAAAACGAAAGCCACAAGGGAAAACGACTACTACGTCGTCAACGGCCAGAAGATCTGGACCACCCTGGCGCACTACGCCGACTGGATTTTCTGCCTGGTGCGCACCGATCCGGCCGCCGAGCGCCGCCAGGAAGGCATCTCGTTCCTGCTCATCGACATGAAAACGCCCGGCATCACCGTGCGCCCGCTCATGCTGATGGACGGGGCGCACGAAGTGAACGAGGTGTTCTTCGACGACGTGAAGGTGC
>DATACE010000179.1:0-16527 GCA_036259215.1 Burkholderiales bacterium
CCGATGGTGGGCTCGTCCAGCACGTAGCACACGCCCTGAAGGTTGGAGCCGAGCTGGGCCGCCAGCCGGATGCGCTGCGCCTCGCCGCCCGACAGCGTGGGCGCGGAGCGGTCCAGCGTGAGGTAGCCCAGGCCCACTTCCTCGAGAAAGCCCAGGCGCGACCTCAGCTCGGCGAGGATGTCGCGGGCGATTTCGCCCTCGCGGCCCTTCAGCACCATTTTTTCGAACAGCGTTCGCAGCCACTCGATGGGCCGGCCGGCGTACGCGGCGATATTCTCGTTGCGCCAGCGCACCGCCAGCGCCTCGGGATTGAGGCGCGCGCCGTCGCAGGCCTCGCAGGCCTGGTCGACTTCCAGCCATTCGATCCACGAATCGAGCACGTTGTCCTCCGCGCCGGTGCGCGCGCGCTCCTCGGACCACTCCACTTCGTCGATGTTGAGCCCGGTGCCGTAGCACTTGGCGCACCAGCCGTGCTTGGAGTTATAGGAGAAAAGCCGCGGATCGAGCTCGGCGAAGCTGCGCCCGCAGGAGCGGCACGCGCGCTTGGTGGAGAACACCTGGATGTTCTTGCCCGTCTGGACATGGACCACGCCCTTGCCGAACTCCAGGGCCTTGGCGAGCCGCTCGCGCAGCTCCTTCTCGCTGCGCGGCGCAATGTTCACGTAGCCCACCGGCAGCTCGATCGCGTGCTCGACGAAACGGTCCAGGCGCGGGAACGGCCGCACCGGCAGCAGCTTGCCGTCGACGCGCAGCTGGCGGTAGCCCTTGCCCGCGGCCCACTTCGCAAGGTCGGTATAAAGGCCCTTGCGGTTGACCACCAGCGGCGCGAGCAGCACCACCGTCTCGCCGCGGTAGTCGCGCATCAGCCGGGCGGCGATGGTCTCCTCGCTTTGCGGCTCGATCGGCACGTCGCAGTCCGGACAATGCTGCGTGCCGAGCTTGACGAACAGCAGGCGCAGGAAATGATGCACCTCGGTGAGCGTGCCGACCGTAGACTTGCGCCCGCCGCGGCTGGTGCGCTGCTCGATCGCCACCGTGGGCGGGATGCCGAAGATGGCGTCCACGTCGGGGCGCGAGGCCGCCTGCACGAACTGGCGGGCGTACGCGTTCAGCGACTCCAGATAGCGGCGCTGGCCCTCGCTGAACAGGATGTCGAAGGCGAGGGTCGATTTGCCCGACCCGGAGACCCCGGAGAGCACGGTGAAGCGCCCGCGCGGGATCTCGACGTCGATGTTCTTCAGGTTGTGCTCGCGCGCCTTGTGGATGCGGATGGCGTTGCCCAGGTAGCGGCCGGGCGGCTCGTGCGCGGCGATCGGCTGCGTGAAGGCGTATTCGTATTCCCGCAACGCTCGGCCGGTATGTGAGCTGTCGTGCAGGGCGATGTCGGCCGGCGTGCCCGAAAAAACCAGCTCGCCGCCCGCCTCGCCGCCTTCGGGTCCGAGGTCGAGGATCCAGTCGGCGGCGCGGATCACGTCCAGGTTGTGCTCGATCACCACCAGGGAATGCCCGGCGGCGAGCAGCTGGCGGAAGGCGCGCAGCAGCTTCGCCACATCGTCGAAGTGCAAGCCGGTGGTCGGCTCGTCGAACAGGAAAAGCTTGCGCTCGCCGCCGCCGCTTTTCACCAGGTGCCCGGCGAGCTTGAGCCGCTGCGCCTCGCCGCCCGAGAGCGTGGGCACCGGCTGGCCCAGGCGCAGGTACTCCAGCCCGACGTCCACCAGCGGCTGCAGCCGCCGCAGGATATCGCCGGACGTCCTGAAAAACGCCGCGGCTTCCGCGACCGTCATGTCGAGCACGTCGGCGATCGACTTGCCGCGCACCTGCACTTCCAGGATCTCGGCACGGTAGCGCCGGCCGTCGCAGTCGGGGCAGCGCAGGTAGACGTCGGAGAGGAATTGCATCTCGACGTGCTCGAAGCCGTTGCCGCCGCAGGCGGGGCAGCGGCCGTTGCCCGAGTTGAAGCTGAAGGTGCCGGCCGTGTAGCCGCGCTCGCGCGCGGCGTCGGCCTTGGAGAACAGCAGCCGGATCTGATCGAAGGCGCCGACGTAGCTTGCCGGGTTCGACCGCGTGGTTTTGCCGATGGGCGACTGGTCGACCAGCACCGCTTCGCTCACCTGGTCGGCGCCGTGCAGCCCGCGATGCGCACCGGGCGCCTCGCTGGGCTTGCCTTTCGCCTTGCGCATCGCCGGGTAGAGCACATCCTGGACCAAAGTCGACTTGCCCGAGCCCGAGACCCCGGTGACCACCACCAGGCGCTGCAGCGGCAGCCGCACGTCGAGCCCCTTGAGGTTGTGCTCGGCCGCGCCCAGCAGCTCCAGCCAGTCCTCGGGCGGGCGCGCCGGCCGGGGCTCCGCGGCTTTTTTCCGCCCGGCCAGGTAGTCGCCGGTCAGCGAGGCTTCCGACCTCAGCTTCTCGGGTGCGCCGAAGAACACGATCTCGCCGCCGCGCTCCCCGGGCCCGGGGCCCATGTCGAGGATGCGGTCCGCGGCGAACATGATCTGCGGGTCGTGCTCCACCACGACCAGCGTGTTGCCCGCGTCGCGCAGCCGCTTCATGACGCCGATGACGCGGCCCATGTCGCGCGGGTGCAGGCCGATCGAGGGCTCGTCCAGCACGAACAGCGTATTGACGAGCGAGGTGCCCAGGGCCGTGGTGAGGTTGATGCGCTGCACTTCGCCACCGGACAAGGTGCGCGACTGCCGGTCGAGGGTGAGGTAGCCCAGCCCTACGTCGCACAGGAAGGCAAGGCGCGTGCGGATCTCCTTCAGCAGGAGGTCGGTCGCCTCGTCGGTGAACTCCAGCGTCTCGAAGAACTGCCGCGTGGTGGCGATGGGCAGCAGCATGAGGTCGTGGATCGAGCGCCCGCCGAGCTTCCAAAGCATGGCATCGGGCTTCAGGCGCGTGCCGAGGCACTCCAGGCACTCGGTGTACGCCCGGTACTTCGACAGCAGGACCCGGATGTGCATCTTGTAGGCCTTGCTCTCGAGCCACTTGAAGAAGCGGCGCACGCCGTACCACACGCCCGGCCAGGACTTGCGCCAGCTCACCCATTCCGGCTCGCCTTCCAGCACCCAGCGCTTTTCGTTTTCCCGCAATTCACGCCAGGGCACATCGAGCGGAATGCCCCGCTTCTTCGCGTACTTGGCGAGGTCGTCCTGGCATTCCTTGAAGCTCGCGGTCTGCCAGGTGCGCACTGCGCCTTGGCGCAAACTGCGCGTCTCGTCGGGCACCACCAGGCCGAAGTCCACGCCGATCACGCGGCCGAAGCCCCGGCACGCTTCGCAGGCCCCGAGCGGCGAGTTGAACGAGAACATCGCCGGCGAGGGCTCGGCGTAGTGGATGTCGCAGTCCGCGCAATGCAGGTCGGCGGAATAGCGCCAGCACTCGAAATCCGGGTCAGAGCCCGAATAGATATTCACTTTTCCCTGCCCGAAGCGCAGCGCCGCCTCCAGCGCCTCGGTCACCCGCGCGCGCTCGGCGGGCATGCGGATGCGGTCCTGCACGACTTCCAGCAGGCTCTTCGAGCGGGAATGCAGCCGGGTATAGCCTTGGCGCTGCAGCAGGTCCTCGATCTCCTTCTCCGAGAAGTTCTTCGGGATGGGAACGGGGAAGGTGATGACGAGCCGCGCTTCGCCCTTGTCTTTCAGGGACTCGTAGATCGACGAGGGCGTATCGCGTACCACCGGCTTGCCGCATCCGCGGCAATGCAGCCGCGCGCCGCGCGCGAACAGCAGCTTCAGGTGGTCGTTCAGCTCGGTCATCGTGCCCACCGTGGAGCGCGAGGTGCGCACCGGGTTGGTCTGGTCGATGGCGATGGCCGGCGGGATGCCCTCGACCGCGTCCACCTGCGGCTTGTCCATGCGGTCGAGGAACTGGCGCGCGTACGGGCTGAAGGTCTCGACGTAGCGCCGCTGGCCCTCGGCGTAGAGCGTGTCGAAGACGAGCGAGGACTTCCCCGAGCCCGACACGCCGGTCACCACCACCAGCTCTCCGGTGGGAATGGCGAGGCTCAGGTTCTTGAGGTTGTTCTGGCGGGCGCCGCGTATGACGATCGCGTCGCCGGAGACTTGTTCCTGCTTCAAGCCTCCATTTTACGTTACCGCTCGGGGGTGCCGAAGGTTTGAACGTTCCGGATCAGCGAGCCGCACGCGGCGCAGTGAACCGCGCCCGAGGCGTACAGCTTGAAGTGGTCGGTGTCGCAGCTCAGGCAGAAATAGCGCGGCGCATCAGGCGCCTGGAGCTTGCCCGCGGCCCCCTTGCGCTGCTTTCGGTATTCATCCAGGCGCACGATGTTATGCATGGCCCGTATAGTTTTCCCGACAAACGGAGAACCACGGCTGGGGGGCGCTAAGCCGAAGGGAGCAGGGCGATGCCCTTACACTGCCCTTTCGCCTAGCCGAGCTCGTCGATGGACCGCGGCCAGCTTTTCTTCAGCAAGCGCGACAGCGCCCGGTCGGCCAGGACCCGCCCGCCGGTCTGGCAGCGCGCGCAGTAGTTGCTCTCGTTTTCCGCGTAGACGATGCGCTGCACCGGCGAGCCGCAGACAGGGCAGGGCCGGCCGAATTTTCCGTGGACCGCCATTTCCTCGCGAAAAGCCGTCACTTTGGCGGGAAACGCCTCCCCGGCCTGGCGCCGCAGGCGGCCGGTCCATTCGTCCAGCACCTCCCGGGCGGCGCAGTACAGGCGCGCCACCTCGTCGGCGGCCAGCGAGCGGGTCATGGCGAAGGGCGAGAGCCTCGCGCGGTGCAGGATCTCGTCGGAATAGGCGTTGCCGATGCCGGCGAACAGCCGCGGATCGGTGAGGGCCCTTTTCAGCGTGTGGTTTTCGGCCGCCAGCCGGCCGGCGAAGGACGTGAGATCCGCTTCGAGCACCTCCAGGCCGCCCGGGTCCATCGCATCCAGCGCCGCCTTGCCCTTGAGCAGATGCAGCGAAGCGCGCCGCCTGGTGCCGGCTTCGGTGAAGGCGAGCGTGCCGCTTTCGAACTCGAAGTGCGCTAGCGTGAGCCTTTTGGGCGCCTTCTCGTCCCAGCGCAGGCGGCCGGCCACCATGAGGTGCAGCACCAGGTAAAGCTCCTCATCGAGCGCGATGACGATGCGCTTGCCGATCCTGCTCAGGCCGAGGACTCGCTTTCCCTCCACGGCGGACAGCGGCGGGAGCGCGGTGCGCAGCACGAACGGATTCAGCACCCGGACCCGCAGCAGGCGCCGGTTCGCAATCCGCGCCGCCAGGCTTTCTACGTAGACAGTAAGATCGGGAAGTTCGGGCAAACCCCCATCATAGATGTCGAGCAACCTTCAGGCGAGGCTGAACGCCGGCGATTTCGTCGTCACGGCTGAGATCACGCCGCCGGTATCGACCGACCCGGCGGCGTTCCTCGCCCGCGCCCTGCCGCTCAAGGGGCTGGCCACGGCTGTGAACGTTACCGACGGCGCCGGCGCCAAGGTGCACCTGTCCAGCCTCGCGGCGGCGCATTTCCTGGTCCAGAATGGCATCGAACCCATCTTTCAGATGACCTGTCGCGACCGCAACCGCCTCGCCTTGCAGGGAGACATCCTCGGCGCGGTGTCGCTTGGCATCCGCAACGTGCTGATCCTCGCCGGCGACGACCCTAAGGCAGGCGACCAGCCCGATGCGAAGCCGGTGTTCGACCTGGACAGCCGCGGGCTGCTCGCCATGGCCAACCGAATGCGCGCCGACCACAAGCTCCCCAGCGGCACCGCCATCGCCGGGAAGGTGGACCTCGTCTTAGGCGCCGCGGACGTACCGGTGGATCCGCCGCCCGACTGGGACGCCAAGGGGCTCAAGGGCAAGGCGGCGGCCGGGGCGGATTTCGTGCAGACGCAGTTCTGCATGGACGTCGGCGTCGTGCGGCGCTATGCCGCGCGCCTGCGCGAGCTCGGCCTGCGCATCCCCATCCTGATAGGCGTGGCGCCTATCCCGTCGGCGCGCTCCGCGCGCTGGATGCGCGAGAAGCTGTTCGGCACGAACATCCCCGACACCATCGTCGAGCGCCTGGAGAAGGCGGCCGATCCCAAGCTTGAAGGGCGCAGGATCTGCATCGAGGTGCTGCAGGAGCTCGCCGACACGCCGGGCGTTGCCGGCGCGCACGTCATGGCGCCGATGAACTTCGCCGAGATCCCGGCCACCATCGAAGAGTCGGGCGTCACGCGGCGAAAACGCAGCCCATGAGATCCAGGCGCAGCGCATGAAATTCAGCCAGAGCTTCATTGAAGTGGACGGCTGCAGGATCCACCTGCGCCGAGGCGGCAGCGGACCGCCGCTGCTCTTCCTGCACGGCGCGAGCGGCGCCCCCGTGATTTTGCCGTTCATGGAAAAGCTCGCCGAGCGCTTCGAGGTGCTGGTGCCCGAGCATCCTGGCTACGGGCAGTCCGGCGAGCCCGATTGGCTCGAAAACATCCACGATGTCGCCTACTTCTACCTCGATTTCCTGGCGCAGCTTTCGCTGCGCGAGGTCACCCTGGTGGGCAACTCCATGGGCGGCTGGATGGCAATGGAGATCGCCGTGCGCGACACCTCCCGCCTGAAAACCGTGGTGCTGGTGAGCCCGGCCGGCATCCGCGCCCCGGGCGTGCAGCCGGCGGACATCTTCCTCATGCCGGATGAGCAGCTGGTCAGGAGCCTGTTCCACGACCAGGAGCTAGCGGAAGCGCGCCTGGCGGCGCCGGTGACGCCCGAGGCCGTCGACATCGCGCTGAAGAACAAGCACACCACCGCGCGCCTGGCGTGGGAGCCGCGCCTGCACGATCCCTTCCTGCCGAAATGGCTGCATCGCATCGACGTGCCCGTGAAGATCATCTGGGGCAGGGAAGACCGCATCTTGCCGGTGCAGTACCTCGAGCAATTCAGGAAGCTCATGCCGCAGGCGGAAATCCACGTCATCGAGGGCGCCGGCCACCTGCCGCACGCCGAGAAGGCGGACGAGTTCGTCGCCATCGTATGCAGATAGTCCTGTTCCACCTCATGCCGTACGCCGACCTCGACCTCGAAGCGGGGCGAAAGAACGGCACGGTCTGGGTGAACCTGCCCAACCGGCATTTCGACCCGGAAAAGGGCCACCGGCTCTACAACCGGTATCTCGACGAGCTGGAGTACGGCGAGGCGCTCGGCTTCGATGCGGTATCGGTAAACGAGCACCACCAGACGGCGTATGGGCTGATGCCCTCGCCGATCGTCACGGCCTCGGCCCTAGCGCGCCGCACGAAGAAGGTGAAGATTTGCATCCTGGGCAGCGCGCTGCCGCTGCGCTCGCATCCCCTCACCGTGGCCGAGGAGCACGCGATGATCGACGTCATCAGCGGCGGGCGCCTGGTGAGCGGCTTCGTGCGCGGCATCGGCGCGGAATACCACACCTTCGGCGTGAACCCCACAGCCTCGCATGACAGGTTTCACGAGGCGCACGACCTCATCGTGCGCGCCTGGACCGAGCCAGGGCCGTTCGCGTTCCAGGGACGCCACTACAACGTGAGCTACGTGAATCTGTGGCCGCGGCCCTACCAGAAGCCGCACCCGCCGATCTGGATCCCGTCGCAGGGCAGCAAGGAAACCATCGACTGGGCCTCCCACCCCGACCGGCGCTATACCTACCTGCAGACCTTCAGCCCGGCTAAAGTGGTGGAGCGCTACCTGAAGATGTATCGCGACACGTGCAAGGGCTACGGTTACGAGGCGAAAGACAGCCAGCTCGGGTGGGCGGTGCCCGTCTATGTCGCCGAAACGGATCAGAAGGCACGTGACGAGGCTAGGCCGCACTTCGAGGCCTTTCGCAACGTATTCGTCAGGATGCCGCTGGAGATGCTGCTGCCCCCGGGCTATACCTCGCGCGAGTCGCTGAAAAACGTGATGAAGGCCAAGGCGCAGATGTTCGGCGACGTGAGCATCGAGCAGGCGATCGAGCTCGGCCTGTTCGTATGCGGCAGCGGCGCCACGGTGCGCGGCGCGTTCGAGAAGTTCTGGGGCGACATGCGCTTCGGCAACCTTCTGGTGATGTGCCAGTTCGGCACCCTGCCCGCCGACCTGGCGCGCAGCAACATGGAGCTTTTCGCGCGCGAGGTGATGCCCGCGCTGAAAAAGCTCTGAGGTCATGGCAATGGAATTCGGCTACTTCACGCTCAGCGACAACCATTACCCGGACAATCCGCGCAGCGCGAACCAGTTCGTGCTGGAGATCCGAGAGCAGGCGATCCTCGCCGACCGGGTCGGCATGCATTCCTGCTGGATCGGCGAGCACCACTTCGATTCGCTCGGCGTGAACTCGCGCCCGGATCTCCTGCTCGCCAGCATCATCCCGGTCACCAAGAACGTCCGGCTCGCGCCGGCGGTGAGCGTGCTGCCGCTACACCATCCGGTGCACGTCGCCGAAGTGTGGGCGACGCTCGATCTGCTTTCCGGGGGGCGCGTCGACTTCGCCACCGGCCGCGGCTACGACCGCAAGGAGTACGCGCCCTTCGGCGCCGATTACATGGCGTCGGCGGAGATTTTCGAGGAGGGCATCGACGTCCTGCTCAAGGCGTGGAACTCGCCCGGCAGGTGGTCGCACAAGGGCAAACATTACGACATTCCGGAAATGAGCATCACGCCACGGCCGCTGCAGCAGCCGCTGCCGTTCTACGTCGCCTCGTTCTCGAAGACCAGCGTCGATATCGCCGCCCGGCGCGGGCTGAACATCATCTACGCGCCGTTCGCCGCCGGCATGGTGTTCGGCGGCCTGGACAAGGCGGTGGACACGTACCGCGAGGCCTGCGTGAAAGCCGGCAAGAAGCCCGGGCGCGCGATGTGCAGCTACTTCGTCTTCATCGCCGACGACGCGAAGGCCGAAGACTACGGCCGGCAGACTCAGCTCGATTATTTCAAGCACTGCGTGCTGCCCGCCTTCCCGCAAAAGCCGGAAGACGCGCCGCCGACCATGCAGTACTTCATGAAGATCGTCGATATCCTCCAGCACATGACCAAGGACAGCCTGTCCGACCGCTCCATTCTGCTCGGGCGGCCCGAGCAGATCATCGAGACCCTGAAGAAAGTCGAAAAGGCGGGCGTAGAGGAAGTGATCCTCTATTTCAACGTGGGCAACAAGCCCCACGCCCTGGTCAAGGAGCAGATGCAGCGCTTCATGCAGGAGATCGCCCCGCACTTCCAGGGCAAGCACCTGGAGCGAAGCGCCGCCTAGCTAGGCGCCCAGGCGCTTTTGCTTCTCGTAGGCGGTTTCGTCCGGCCTTACCGACAACGGGTCGCTGGCGGGAAAAGTCTCCTTCACGCCGGCGTCCAGCTTCTCCCCGCGGGTCGGATGGGAGCCGAGCTGGATGTCGTCCACGGCGTCGCTCGCGTTGGTCTGCGAGCCGCCGCGCGATTTACGCGACTTGTTGAAAAACCAGGCGGCGGCACCTGCCGCCGCCAGCAGCGGAATCAGTTTCATGGGCGTTACCTCCGCCCATGGGCGAGCAACCGCCGTGCCCGCGTGGCGCGGTTTGCCGAACGCTTGCCCGCGGACATGCGGGTTGAGGCGCTAGGCGCGAGCGTACGCGATCTCTTTGCCCTTTCTGAACTCGACCACCACCAGTACGCCGCCCAGCGCGACGCCGGCGAGATTGACCCACAGCATGAGGTCCGAGGCCTGGTGCGGCAGCATCATCATCACGCCGGCCGCGACAAAACCGGCGCGCCTGGCGGCGGGCAACACCCGCTTGAAATAGCCGGTCATGGCCGCGCAGATCAGCCAGATGCCGAAAAGCGACGTGATCGTGACCATGGCGATGTCGGCGACGCTGCCTTTCAACAGGATGGCGGGCGAGAAAACGAACAGGAACGGCACGATGTAGGCGGCCCAGCCGAAGCGCATGGCGGTCCAGCCCGTGGCCATGGAGGGCGCCTGTGCGATGGCCGCGGCGACGAACGCGGCGGGCGCCACCGGCGGCGTGATGAGCGACATCATGCCGAAGTAGAGGATGAACATGTGCGCGGCGAGCGGCTCGACCCCGACCTGCACCAGGGCCGGCGCCACCAGGATTGCGAGCATCACGTACACGCCGATGGTGGGCAGGCCCATGCCCAAGATAATGCTTACCACCGCCGCCAGCAGGAGGAGCAGCAGCAGGCTGTCGGCGCCGAGCTCGACCAGGTAGGCGGCGAAGGCGAAGGCAAGGCCGCTCACCTGGAACAGCCCCATGATGAAGCCGGCCGCCGCGGAGATCACCAGGATCTCGCACAGTCCGCCGCTGGTCTGCACCACCGCGGTCCACACGTCTTTCGGCTTCATGCGCTGCCCGGCGTAGCCGACGGCGAAGCCGAGCACGACGATCACCGTGGCAGCCATCATGGCGGCGTACTCGGGCTCCCAGTTGCGAAAGAACATCGTGTAGACGATGACCACGAAAGGCGCCAGGAACATCCAGCCGTTCTTCAGCACGGCAAGCGCGCGCGGGATTTTCGCTGCCTCGATCTTGCCGAAGCCGTAGCGCGCCGCTTCCAGGTCGGCCTGGATGAATAGCGCGGCGTAGTACATCACGGAGGGCAGGATCGCGGAAATCGCCACTGCCTGGTACGGCAGCTGGAGGAAGTCGGCCATCACGAAAGCCACCGCGCCCATCACCGGCGGCATGAGCTGGCCGCCGTTGGAGGCGCACGCTTCCACCGCGGCGGCCAGCTTCGGCGACATGCCGGAGCGCTTCATGAGCGGAATGGTGACCACGCCGATCACCACCGTGTTGGCCGCGGCGATGCCGGAGATCATGCCGAACAGGCTGGAGCCGGTCACCGCCATCTTCGCCGCCCCGCCGCGGTAGCGGCCCATCAGCGCAATCGCGATGTCGTTGAAGAAGCCGGAGCCGCCCGAGCGCATCAGCAGCTGCCCCATGAACACGAACGGGATGATGACGATGACGGTGATCTGCAGGATGAGCCCGAGCAGGCCGTTGTTGTCCAGGTTGAGGTAGGCGAGCAGCTCGCCGAAACCCACCTTGCGCGTCTGCAGGTCGCCGGGCACCAGGTGCCCCAGGAGCGCATACCCGCCCAGGACGAGCAGGATGATCACCAGCGACCAGCCGATCGTGCGGCGCGTGCCTTCGAGCGTGAGCAGCGTGATGCCGCCCGACAGCACCATGGTCTCGGTATTGATGGTCCCCGAGATGGCGGTGAGATGCGGAAAGAGCACCGCCACGTAGCCTAGGAGCGCCAACGCCGCTCCTGCCAACCCCCAGTCGTACCAGGGAATGCAGGCGGCGTTCGCATCGCCCACCTCCGCGAGCGGCCTGCGTGTTGCCCGGAACCTGAGGAACGTAAGCGCCAGGCCGATGCCGAAAGCGGCCGCCGCGAACTGCTCTGAAAACAGCACCAGGCCGACCGGCCGGAACAGGTCCAGCGACCAGGCGATCGAGCCCGCGATCAGGAGCGCAGCCAGCGCTCCCTGGGCTAGCCTTTCCAGATACCGGCTTCCTTGAAGTACTTGATCGCCGCCGGGTGGTGCGGCAGGCTGGGCTGCAGCTTGCCCGCCTGGTTTTCATCGAACTGCCGGAAGTTGGGATGGCCCGCGACCAGGCCCGCCTTGTTCTCGCGCATCGCCTTGACGAACTGGTAGACCACCGGGTCCGGCACATGGGCGCCCACGCCGATTACCACGTCGATGGTCTGAACCTTGGAGGGCTGGTCCACGCCGGCGATGTGCGGCGCCGGGTTCACCGTGGAGAAGTAGTATTCCTGGCGCACCTTCTTCATGCGCGCCTCGGAATCCGGGAACACGTCCATCGGCAGCAGCTTCAGCCCGCCGACGGAGGAGGCCACCTCGGCGACTTTGGGCGCGCCGACGGCGAAGAACAGGAGGTCGAGCTTACCCGCCTTGAAGTCGTCCGCGGCGCGCACCACGTTGACCTCGGGCACCTTGACGACCTGGTCGTAAGTGACGCCGCCGGCCGCCAGCACCGCGGTGGTATGCGGGATTACGCCGGTCTGCTGCACCCACTCGGAGGGCACGCGCTTGCCCTTTAAGTCCGCAATCGTGTTGATGCCGGAATCCTTGCGCACCCAGAACGCCATCTGGAAGCCGTACATGGTGATGCCGGTGCGCAGGTTCTTTTTCGCGTTGCCCTTCCAGGTGCCGCGGCCGTGATACGCGTCGGCGCTCTCGCCCACGTCGAGAATCCAGAAATCCGACTTCTTCGAGTTCACCGCCTCTAGGATGCCGGTGTCGCCGCCATAGCCGATGACGCGCACCTGGAGCTTCGAGTTGTCCTGCACTACCTTGGCGATCACCGAGGCCTGGGCGTGCAGGATCGACCCAGGCGGCAGGGTGGCGAAGCCGACGGTTTGCGCACCCACTTGAGTGGCGAGCGCGGCTGCCGCCAGCGCCATCAAATGCAACGGCTTGAGCATGCTTTCCTCCTCCAAAGGAATATCGAGTCTACTTCAACGCCGCCTGCGCGCGCGCCCGAACAGAACGAGGCCGATGGCCGTTCCGAGCCCCCAGGCGCCGTTGATGACCGGGCCGATCCACATGCGGGCGGGAACGAAGCCCGCCGCCATCGGTTGGCCCTTGAGCGGCGCAACCACGAACCAAGCCACCAATGTGGGCAGCAGCGCGCCGAAGACAAGGGCAGCAACCATCAGCCGCGCGCCTGTCATGCGACCCAGAAACGCGGCGAGCAGTACCCCCCAGGCGCCGCCCCAGAAAACGGTGGACCACAGTTGCGGTACGCCCCACGGGTCGGTGGGTGCCATACCGTAGGGCGCGCGCGGGATGACGTGCATTGCGTGCAGCAGACCGGCCATTCCCTGGTGAAAAAGCAGGACGGACAACGCTCCTGCGATGAAGCCTGCGATCAGCCAACGGCTCATGGACACCTCCTCTCGGCTATAGTAAGGCTTCGATGATGAAGCTGCCCAAGGAACGCGTTCCCTATTCCGCCATCGTCGACCGCGCGCCGCTGCGCCTGCCCGACGAGGCCCGCGTGGCCGTGTGGACCATCGTCAACGTAGAGGAGTGGTCCATCGAGCGGCCGATGCCGCGCACGGTGCTGCCCCCGCCCTTCGGGCAACCCTTGCTACCCGACCTGCCCAACTGGGCATGGCACGAGTACGGCATGCGGGTCGGGTTCTGGCGGTTCGTGGAGGTCCTGGAAAAGCTCGGGCTGAAAGCCACGCTCGCGATCAACGGCTCGGTGTGCACAAGCTACCCGCGGGTGGCGCGCGCGGCGCTCGAAGCCGGATGGGAATTCATGGGGCACGGCTACATCCAGCGCCCGATGCACCATGTGGAGGACCAGAAGAAAGCCATTCGTGACACCATCCAGGCCATCAAGGACTTTACCGGCAGAGCGCCGCGCGGCTGGGAGAGCCCCGGACTTACCGAAACGTACGACACCATCGACTGGCTGGCCGAGGCCGGGATCGAGTACGTGGCCGACTGGGTGCTCGACGACCAGCCCGTGACCATCGACACGGCGTGCGGCCCGCTGGTGTCCGTTCCCTACACGGTGGAGATGAACGACATCTCGATGATGGCGCTGCAACACCATCCATCAGAGGAGTGGCTGCGCCGCGGCATCGACCACTTTGACCGCCTGTACCTGGACGGCGAGAAGACCGCGCGGGTAATGGCGATCAGCATCCATCCCTACATCAGCGGTGCGCCGCACCGCATCGGCTATCTCGAGAAGCTGTACGAGTACATTTTGCAGCGGCCCGGCGTGAAACTGTGGACTGGAGAACAGATTCTTGACTGGTACAGAAACGTACGATGAATTATGGGGCAGGGCGCAGGCGCTCCTGCCCAAGCTGAAGGAGCGTGCCCAGCGCGCCGAGGAGCTGCGGCGTATCCCCGACGAGACACTGCGTGACATGCACGACGCGAAGCTTCTGCGCATCCACCAGCCGCGGCGCGTGGGCGGCGCGGAGCTAGAGTTCGCCGCCATCGTTACGTTCGGCGCGCTGCTTGCGGGCGCGTGCGCCTCGAGCTCCTGGAATTTCATCAACTTCGTGTCCCATCACCTCATGCTGGGCATGTTCCCGCCCCAGGCGCAGAGCGAGATATGGGGCAAGTCGGCCGATGCGCTGATCGCCTCGTCGTTCGTCTTCCCCGCAGCCAAGGCGCGCAAGGTGAAGGATGGCTACGTGCTCTCCGGCCGCTGGCCGTTTTCCAGCGGCGTCGATCCGAGCGACTGGAACATGCTGGCCGGGCTCGCCTTTCTCGACGACAACTCGCCGCCGGAGCAGCGCGTGTTCCTCTTGCACCGCTCGCAGTACAAGGTGATCGACACCTGGTTCGCCGGGGGGTTGCGCGGCACCGGAAGCAAGGACGTCGAGGCCGTCGAGCAGTTCGTCCCGGAGCACATGACGCTCGCGGTGGCGGACACCAAAGGAGGGCCGACGCCGGGCAGCGCGCTCAACCCCGGGCCGCTGTTCCAGCTGCCGGTGTTCGCGCTGTTTCCCTACATGCTCTCGGGCGTGGCGCTCGGCATCGCCGAGGGTCTCATCGACGAGTTCGGCTCCGTGCGCAACAAGACCGGAAAAATGACCGGCGCGCGCATCGCCGAAATCCAGAGCACCCAGATCCGTTTGGGCGAGGCGACCGCGTATGCGCGGGCGTCGCGGCGTACCCAGGAAGCCAATTGCCGTGAAGCGGAGCAGATGATCGCCGGCGGGCGCGTGCCGGACGTGCGCGCCAAGGCGCGCTACCGGCTCGAAGGCGCCTACGCCGTCGAGTGGGCGGTGCGCGCGGTCGACGTGATGTTCGGGCTGTCGGGCGCCGCCGGACTGTACGAGTCGGGACACGCCGCGCGCGCTTTCCGCGATGCCCACGCCGTAAAGCAGCATTTCTCCTTCAACACTGACATCGCCGCGACCACTTACGGGCGCGTGGCGCTAGGCCTGCCGAGCGACAACGCCACGCTGTAGCCCGCGCCGGGTGGCACGGCGCTTGCACCTTCCAGGGGATTCCGGCGGCGACCGGAAGAAAGTCATTTTTTCAAGTGTCCACCCAGGAAAAGGAGCTTTTTTACATGAAGCTTTCCCATTTATTCATCGCAGGCGCCACCGCCGTTTCGTTCAGCGCGATCGCGGCCGACGAGCAGAAAAGCCAGCAGCAGCAGCCGCAGGCCCAGAGCGGCCAGCAGCAGCAATCCGCCTCCGGCGGCGCAACGCAGTCCCAGGGCCAGCAGGCGGGTCAGGGCCAGGAAACCATCAAGCAGGTGCAGGAGAAGCTGAGCGCCGCCGGCCATGAAGTGCAGGCCGACGGCATCATGGGCCCGAAGACGCAGGCGGCGTTGAAGGAGTACCAGCAGTCCAAGGGGCTCGACGCCAGCGGTCAGCTGGATCAGAAGACCCTCGCGGCCTTGGGCGTCGAGGAAGGCGCGAGCGCCTCTACCGGCGCTTCGGCCGACAAGCCGAGCTCCGGCGGTGCGTCGCAAGGCAGCTCCTCGCAAGGCAGCAGCTCCTCGCAGGGGGCCTCGGGATCGCAAGACAGCGCTTCCGGCAGCTCGTCGCAGGGCGCCTCCGGCGGGGCCTCGTCCCCCGAGAAGAAGTACTAAGCAAAAGCGGCATGGACCGAAAGGCGGAGAGTGCGCTCTCCGCCTTTTTTGCGCCCGTTTGACGCGGGTGAATCTGCGCCACAGAATCGTGTCGAACGAAGGTGGAAACCGTACCCCTCCCTTTCCTCGACCGGCAGGCCCGGGCGGCGCTGCCGCTGCGGCGCCAGCTGCTGCTTTATCTCGATCCCTTCGCTCTTTTCATGGATGCATCGCGCGGCAGCGCCGGCGCGCGCCGGCGCGCCCTCGCATATAACCGGGCGATGCGCTGGATGCTGGTGGCGTACATGCGGCGCTGGATCGCAATTACCGCGGCACTGTTCGCGTCGATCGCACCGGCGGAGGCGCTGGCCTCCCAGGCGAGCGTCGTTCCGGTTGCGGCGCTCGCGGTGGGATTTTGCATCGCCTTCACGGTGTCGTGCTGCATAGCGGCGGCGTATTTCTTTCTCGGCGCGCCTGGCAGCCAGTGAGATTTTTCATTGCGGCTTTACTGCTGTCGAGCTGCGCGACGCTTGAGCAGGAGCTCGACGAGGTGAAAAGCGCTTGGCAAGGCGCTTCTTACGATGAAGTGGTGACGCGCTGGGGGCCGCCGGCACGCAGCGCCATGCTCTCGGACGGCCGCCAGACGCACACCTGGGTTTCGCAGGAGGCCCCGATCAGCGGCGGCGGGCCGCAGGTCGGCGTGGGGGTGTTCGGCGGCAGCGGAGGCGGCGGCGTAGGCGTGGGAATCGGATTTCCGTTCGGCACTACGGTCAATCGCGCGAGCTGCGAACGCACTCTGACGTTTCGCGAGCAGGCCGTGGTGGAGCAACGCTGGAGCGGCGACCCCGGCTACTGCAGGTTTTTCAAACGCTCGCCCTGAGGTCCGTGCCGGCAACCGCCTGGCCGATGCGGGTCGCGAGCGCCTGCGCGCGCGCGCCATGGCCGCCTGCGCGGTCCAGCGCCTCCAGAGCGCGCGCGGCATCCAATGCCAGCCGCACGCGGCCGATCTCATCGGCGGCC
>DATACE010000180.1:0-3331 GCA_036259215.1 Burkholderiales bacterium
CTGGATTTTGGATGCGCGCGACGAGCGCCACCTGGTCAGCGTGGCCACCTTGCCCGCCCCGCCGGTGGACGCTTTCCGCGCCCGCGGCGGCCGTTTCGGCGCGCACAACCTGCACGAGAACCCGCCGGTGCCGGGCGCCTGGCAGTCCGAGACTATCGTGGTGGGCACCTTCTTCAACGCCGGCGTGCGCGCCTACGACATCAGCGACCCGTACGCCCCGCGCGAGGTGGCCTACTTCGTGCCGCCCGCGCCCGAGGGCTCGCCGGTGGGCTCGGTGCAGATCAACGATTGCTTCGTCGACGACCGCGGCGTGGTGTTCACGGTGGATCGGCACGCCGGCGGCCTGTACGCCCTCGAGATGAAGCTGTGATTGCCGACGGGCGCACGCCTGTCTACGTCATCACGGGATTTCTGGGCAGCGGCAAGACGACGCTGGTGAACCGGCTGGTGAGCAAGCAGTCCGAATCGCTGGTCATCGTCAACGAGTTCGGCGAAATCCCGGTCGACCACCACCTGCTCGAGTCCTCGGAGGAGCGCACCGTCGCGCTGCCGAACGGCTGCCTGTGCTGCCGGCTGCGCGGCGACCTGGAGGAGACGCTGATCGGCGCGGCCATGCGCCGGCGCCGCGGGGAGATCGCCGGCTTCGACCGCGTGATCGTCGAGACCAGCGGCCTCGCCGATCCCGGTCCGGTGGCGCAGACGCTGTTCGCCGACCAGGCGCTGGCGCGCGACTTCAAGCTCGGCCCGGTAGTCGCGGTGGTGGACGCCGCCGACGCCGGCGGCCGGGCGGCCGCCCCGGCGATCGCGCGCGCCCAGATCGCCGCCGCCGACGTGGTCGTCCTTTCGAAGACCGATCGCGCAATCGACCCGTCGATCGCCAAGGACGAAATCCACTCCATCAATTCCCGGGCCGCGCTCATCGAAGCGCGCTTCGGCGAGCTCGATCCCGCGCTGCTCAAATCAGGGACAGACCACGTTTTCCCGGCGGCCGCTCACCCCGCCGGTATCCGCAGCTTCGCATTACAGTTCGATCAACCCGTGGAGCGCGCGCTGCTCGAGCGGTTTCTCGCCGTGCTGGTCGACCTGCGCGGCGCGGACCTGCTGCGCGTGAAGGGCGTGGTTGCGCTGGACAACGGGGAAAGAGTGCTCGTGCAGGGCGTGCGCCATGTGTTCGACCGGCTGCGCCCCGTCGAGATGCCCGCCACCGGGCTGGTATTCATCACCCAGGTATTCGGTAAAGAGGAAATCGAGGCGCTCTGGCGCGCCATGTCCAAACTGAAAGGAACGTCATGAGATTGTTGCTAGGCCTGCTCCTGTCGTGCTGCGCCCCGGCATTTGCGCAGTCGGATTACCCCAACAAGCCGGTACGCCTGGTGGTCAGCTTCGCCGCCGGGGGCATTTCCGACGTGCTCGCGCGGGCGCTCGCCATTCCGCTTGCGCGGCAGCTCGGCCAGCAGGTGGTCGTGGAGAACAAGCCCGGCGCGGGCACGACCATCGCCGGCGACTACATCGCGCGGCAGGCGCCGGACGGCTACACCATCTGGCTGCAGGACATCACCACGCATGCGATCAACGCGGCGCTTTATTCGAAGCTGCCGTACGACTCGCTGAAAGACTTCACCTACGTGGCGATGGTGGCCTCCACGCCGCTGATGCTCGTGGTGCACCCGAGCACCGAGGCGAAAAGCGTGCGCGAGCTGATCGCGCTGCTCAAGGCAAACCCGGGGAAATACTCCTACGGCTCCTCGGGCAACGGCACCATCGTGCACCTGGCCTCCGAGATGCTGAAGTCGGCCGCCGGCGTCCAGGCGCTGCACGTGCCGTACAAGGGCAGCAACCCGGCGACCGCCGCGATCCTGGGCGGCGAGGTGAACTTCGTATTCTCGACCATGCCGCCGGCCATCTCGAATGCCAAGGCCGGCAAGCTGCGCGCGCTCGCCGTGACCACGCCCAAGCGGGTGGCCGCGGCGCCCGAGATCCCCACCATGATCGAGTCCGGCCTGCCGGATTTCGAGATCGTGCTGTATTCCGGCATCATGGGCCCGAAGGGCATGGACCCGGCGCTCGTGCGCCGCATCAACGCCGAGTTCGCCAAGGTAGTCGAGGCGCCCGAAATCAAGAACGTCTACGACAAGATCGGCGCCGACCCGATCGCCATGTCGCCGCAGGCGTTCGAAAAGGCCACCGCCGACGAGATGGCGAAGCTAGCGCCAATCGTGAAGGCTTCGGGAGCGAAGGTCGATTGAAGCCCTTGCTGCCGCAGCATGGCCGCTACGATTACGTCCCGCTCACCGAGCGCAAGGACTACAGCTGGCCGGGCGGCAAGCGGCTCGCCTTCTGCATCACCACCAACATCGAGTGGTATGCGTTCGGCGCGGGACTGGGGCACGACCCGGCCAAGATGGGCGAGCCGCAAACGCAGCGCAACTATTCATGGCGCGATTACGGCAACAGAATCGGCGTCTGGCGGCTGCTCGAGCTCTTCGACGAGCTCAAGCTGCCGGCGGCGCACAACACCAACAGCCTGGTGTACGAATATGCGCCGCAGATCATGGCGGCGGTGCGAAAGCGCGGCGACGAAGTGGTGGGCCACGGCCGCACCAACGCCGAAAACCTGCGCGGCCTGTGGCAGCCCGATGAGGAGCGCATCCTGCGCGAGGTCACCGAGACTATCGCGCGCCACGAGGGAGCGCCGCCGGCCGGCTGGATGGGCACGGGGGCCTATGAGACCGCGCACACGCCCGACCTGCTGAAGGAGCTGGGCTACCAGTACCTCATGGACTGGCCCATGGACGACCAGCCGGTGTGGCTGCGCACGCGCGCCGGGCCGCTGCTCTCGGTGCCCTATCCGGTCGAGCTTAACGACGCCCAGGTGGTCATCCATCGCAAGCAGGACGACGCCGACTTCTGCGACATGGTGGTCGACCAGTTCGACGAGATGGTCGAGCAATGCGAGCGCCATCCGCTGGTCATGAACATCTCGGTGCACACGCACGTCTTTGGCCATCCCTTTCGCACCCGCAGGCTGCGCGCAGCCTTGCGCCATTGCCTGGGCCATGCCCAGGCCGCCCGGACCTGGTGGACCCGCCCGCGCGACATCGCCGCCCATTGCCTGGCGCTGCCCAAGGGCGTGATTCCGGGCGGGTAGCTGCAAAGTATTGTTGCGCGCGGGTCAGCGTTTGTGAGGCGGCACGCGAAATCCCTACGCCCTTAGTACATTAGCGGCATCCATGGCCCTGCCCCTGCTCGCGGAGCTGCCGCTGCCCACGCCGGTACGTATCCTCCTCATCGAGGATGACCCGGTGTCGGCCGGCATCATCGCCGGCTTCAT
>DATACE010000181.1:0-5096 GCA_036259215.1 Burkholderiales bacterium
CCACTTCCGGCGAGCGCACGGAAGAAGTGCCGAAGATGCGCCGGTGCTGTATCTCGACGATATTGCCGCCGGCTTCGGCGATCACCGAGGCAACCTTGGCGAGGCTGCCCGACACGTCGGGCATGGTGACGCGCAGGCGCACCAGGCGCCCGTCCCGCACCAGCCCGCGCATCAGCACCGAGGCGAGCACGCGGCTGTCGATGTTGCCGCCGGACACTAGGATGCCCACGCGCTTGCCGGCAAAGCGGCCCGGGTGCTCGAGCAGCGCGGCAAGCCCCGCGGCGCCGGCGCCCTCGGCCACGGTTTTCTCGATCTCGATCAGCGCCACCACTGCGCGCTCGATCGTCTCCTCCTCCACCACCAGGACTTCCTGCACCAGGCGCTTGATGATGGCGAGCGCCGTGGCGCCCACGTCCTTCACCGCGATGCCTTCGGCGATGGTGTCGCCGCCGCATTCCACCGGCAGGTTGTTCAGCCGCTGGTGCATCGAAGGGTAGTTTCGCGTCTCCACCCCGAAAACCTGCACTTGCGGCTTCAAAGCCTTGGCCGCGGTCGCAATGCCCGAAATCAGGCCGCCGCCGCCGACCGGCACCACCAGCACGTCCAGGTCGGGCGCGGCCGTGAGCATCTCCAGGCCGCAGGTGCCCTGGCCGGCGATGATCAGCGGGTCCTCGTAGGGGTGCACGAACACCAGGTTGTCGCGAGCGGCGAGCGCGCGCGCATGCTTGCCGGCCTCGAACAGGTTGTCGCCCTCGAGCACCACGCCGGCGCCGTGCACCTGCGTGTTCTTGATCTTGGTATTCGGCGAGCCCTTCGGCATGACGATGGTGGTCGGGATCCCCAGCCGCGCCGCGTGGTAGGCGACGGCCTGCGCGTGGTTGCCTGCGCTCATCGCGATCACGCCGCGCGCGCGCTCCTGCGCCTCGAGCGAAAGCAGCTTGTTCAGCGCGCCGCGCTCCTTGAACGAGGCGGTGAACTGCAGGTTCTCGAACTTGAGGAACACCTGCGCGCCGGTAAGCTGCGACAGCGTGCGGCTGGGGACCAGCGGCGTCTGCTCCACCGCCCCGGCGATGCGCCCGGCAGCGGCGCGGATGTCTTCGATCGACACGGCCACGCGCGAAGTCTAGTGCATAACCGCTGTAGTGGAATCGCTACACGGATTGGCTGCAGCGGCGCGCGGGTAGAATGGCCCGGCGCATGGAACTGGACACCCGCATCCCGCAGCTCGCCGATGCCGGCCACCCGAGCGACCAGCAGTTCCGCCTGCTCGTCGAGAACGTCACCGAGTACGCCATTTTCCTGCTCGACAACGCCGGCCGCGTGATGAGCTGGAACGCCGGCGCGCAGCGCATCAAGCGATACCGCACCGCCGAGATCGTCGGCCGGCACTTTTCGGTGTTCTACCCGCCGGAGGAGCGCGCCGCCGGCACGCCCGAGCGCATGCTGCAGCGCGCCGAGCGCGAAGGGCGCGCGGAGCACGAAGGCTGGCGCCTGCGCGGCGACGGCACCCGCTTCTGGGCCGATGCGGTCGTCACCGCGCTACGCGGGCCGCAGGGCGAGCTGCGCGGCTTTGCCAAGGTGACGCGCGACATGACCGCGCGGCAGCGCGAGCGCGAGAACGAGGCGATGCTCGGGGCGATGTTCGAGCGCGCCTCGCTCGGCATCGTGATGGTGGACCCTTTGGGCCGCTACGTGCGCGCCAATCCGCAGTTCCAGCGCATGCTCGGCTACAGCGCCGAGGAGCTGGCGCGCAAAAGCGTCGGCGACCTTGCCCATCCCGACGACGTGGAGGAAAGCTGGCGCATCCTCGAGGACCTGGTGCAGGGCCGGCGTACGCACGCCACCTACGAAAAGCGCTACCTGCGGCGCAACGGCCAGGTCATCTGGGTGCGAAACAGCACCACGCGGCTGCCCGACGCCGACGGCCGGCTGCGCTACATCATGGCCACGGTCGAGGACATCACCGAGCGGCGCGAGGCCTACGAGGCGCTGCGCGAAAGCGAGGCGCGCCTGCAGGCGTTCACCAGCCACAGCCCGGCGGCCATGTTCCTGAAGGATCGCGAGGGCCGCTACCGGTTCGTCAACGAGCGCTTCCTGCAGCGCTTCGGCCTGCCGCGCGACCAGGTCCTCGGCCGCGGCGACGCCGAGCTGCCGGCGTACGTGCAGGCGGGGGCCCCGGACGACACCGACGCGCAGGTCCTCGCGCGCGGCGCGCCGCTCGAGTTCGAGGAAGCCGTCGAGGTCGCCGGCGCCGCGCGCTACAGCGTGGTGTCGAAGTTCCCGGTATTCGACGCCGCCGGCGGTGTGGTCGGCGTGGGCGGCGTGGCCACCGATATCACCGAGCGGCGCAAGGTAGAGCAGGCGCTGCGCGAGCAGCGCACGCTGCTGGCCGAGGCGCAGAGCCTCGCCGGCCTGGGATGCTGGGAATGGGACCCGGCGAGCGGGCGCGTGGGCTGGTCGGACGAGCTGTACCGCATCTACGGCCTGGAGCGCGGCGCCTTCGAGCCTTCCTTCGAAAGCTACCTCGAGCGCGTCCATCCCCTGGACCGGGAGCGGGTCGCCCGCCTGGTGGCCGCCGCGGTGCGCGACCCGGGCACGGCGTTTGACTTCGAGGAGCGCATCGTGCGCCCCGGGGGCGAGGTGCGCGAGCTGCGCAGCCACGGCGAGGTGGTGCGCGACACGGCGGGCCGACCGCTGAAGGTGGTGGGCGCCTGCCTCGACATCACCGAGCACAAGGCCGCCGAGGCGGCGCTGCGCGCGCTGTCACGCCGGCTGGTGCAGGCCGAGGAAACCGAGCGCCGGCGCATCGCCCGCGAGCTGCACGACCAGGTGGGCCAGAATCTGTCGGCTTTGAACATCAACCTGGACATCGTGCTGGGCAAGATGGGCGATTCGCCGCTGGCCCCGCGGCTGCGCGATTCGCTCAAGCTGGTGGACGCCACGCTGCAGTCGATCGAGGCGGTGATGGCCGCGCTGCGCCCGCCGCTGCTCGATGAGTACGGCCTCGGGGCGGCGCTCGCCTGGTACGGCGAGGAGTACGCGCAGCGCACCGGTATCCAGGTGCAGGTCGACAAGGCGGGCGACCCGGGCAGCGGGCTGCGCCCGGAAGCGGCGGTGGCCCTGTTCCGCATAGCGCAGGAGGCGCTCACCAACGTGGCGAAACATGCGGGTGCTAGGCTGGTGCGCATCGGGCTTTCGCTCGAAGGGGATGAAATGAAGCTTTGCATCGAGGACGACGGCGCCGGGTTCGACCCGGCGCAGGCGCCGCGCGGCCGCTGGGGCATGACCACCATGCGCGAGCGCGCGGAAGCGGCCGGCGGACGGCTTTCCATACAATCTTCACGAGGAAAAGGCACGGCGGTGCGCGCGACGGTGCCGCTATGACCATCCGCATCATCATCGCCGACGACCACGGCGTGGTCGCCGAGGGGCTCAAGCACGTGGTGGAGGCGCAGCCCGACATGCAGGTCGTGTCGCTCGCGGTCGATGGGCGCGATGCGGTGCGCCAGGCGCGCGACCTGCAGCCCGACGTGGTGCTGATGGATCTGTCCATGCCCGAGCTGAACGGCGCCGACGCCACGCGCGCGATCCTCGAGCGCGACCCGAAGTGCCGCGTGATCGTGCTGTCCATGTACTCGGAGCGCGAGTACGTGCGCCGTGCGCTCAAGGCGGGCGCCGCCGGCTATGTAGTGAAGCGCTCGGCGGCCAAGGAGGTGGTCGACGCCATCCGCGCGGTGCACGCCGGGCAGCGCTACCTCAGCGCACGGGTGGCCGACGTGGTGCTCGACGATTACACCGGCGACGGCGCGGACGACCTGCTGTCCAAGCTCTCGCAGCGCGAGCGCGAAGTGCTGCAGCTATTGGCCGAGGGCCATACCGGCGCGCAGATCGCCGAGCGCCTGTCGCTGTCGCAGAAGACCGTCGAGACCTACCGCGCGCGGCTGGTCGAGAAGCTCGGCATCCGCGACGTCGCGGGCCTGGTCCGCTTTGCGATTCAACGCGGTATCGTGTCCCTGGATTGAATCAGACGGGGGGGCTGTCGGGTTTACCCCGACCCTACTTGTCTTGGCCTCCCGACTGACCGCCGCCCGGCGGGCCCGTAGGATGCAGGCGTCGAGCCCGCCTGACCGAGCGATCCGTTGAGCCCCTTCATTTCTCCCGCCGTACCCCTCACCCAGGCGCTGCCCTCGGTGCTGCTGGTCGAGGAGCACGATGAGATGCGAAGCGCGCTTCGGGACTGGCTTCTCACCTCCTTCCCTCCCTTGAGGCTGCGCGAGGCGCGCAGCATGGACGAGGCCCTGCGCCTCGCCGAGCAGGCGGCGCTCGACCTCGCGCTCATCAATCTCGAGCTGCCGGGACCCAACGGCATCGAGGCCACGCGCCTCATGCGCAAGCGCTTTCCCGCCTGCCGCGTGGTGGTCATGTCGGTGAGCGAATCGATGTCGCTGCGCATCGCCGCCCTGGCGGCGGGCGCCGAGGCGTTCGTATGCAAGCGCGATCTGCGGCTCTCGCTGCACGCCATCTTCGCCACGCTCGGAAAGCCGCCGTCTTGAACCTGCTGCTGGTCGACGACGACCCGAAGAACCTGTTCGCGCTGAGCGCGCTGCTCGAGGACCTCGGCGCGGCGCTGCATTGCGCGCGCTCGGGCGAGGAGGCGCTGCGCGAGGTGCTCAAGCGCGACTTTGCCGCGATCCTGCTGGACGTGCGCATGCCCGGCATCGACGGCTTCGAGACCGCCGCCGCGATCCGCAGCGTCGAGCACCTGCGCCGCACGCCGATCATCTTCCTCAGCGCCCACGCCGACCGGCGCGCCCGGCAGCGCGATCCGCTGTGCCTGTTCGTCGACAAGCCGGTGGATCCGGAGCGCATCCGCCAGCTCGTGAAAAAACTCGCGGCCTGAGGAAGGCCTAGCCGCTTTCCTCGAGCTCGACGCCGAGGGAGACCAGCCGCGTGACGCGGTTCTGCAGGTCGGCTTCGATCTCGCTGGTGGCGGTCAGGTCCTGGATCAGGATTACCGCGCCGACGATGCGCCCATCCAGCCCGCGCAGCGGCGCGGCGGAGGTCACCACGGTCATCGGCTTGCCGTTGAAGCGGCG
>DATACE010000182.1:0-3725 GCA_036259215.1 Burkholderiales bacterium
TTAATATCCGGCGGGTGAAAATCACCCGCGTAGAGGCCTATGCGCTGCGCGCGCCGGCGCCGGCGCGGCCGCACTGGACCAGCCATTTCATCGTGCCCACGGCCAACGAGCTGCTGGTGCGCCTGTACACCGACGAGGGCATCGACGGCTTCGGCCTCGCCACGAGCTACACGCCGATGGACTATGTGCTGAAAGCGGTGAAGGGCGGCATCCTGGACCTCGCGCTGGGCGAGGACGCGCTCGCGCCCGAGCGGCTGTACCGCAAGCTCTTCGGCCTCACCACCAGCAAGGCGGCGAGCGAGAAAGGCTGGTCGCGCGAGGCGGTGATCCGCGTGTCCGCGGCGGTGGACATCGCGGTGTGGGACATCGTCGGCAAGCGCGCCGGCCTGCCGCTGTATCGGCTGTTCGGCGGCTTTCGCGACGAGGTGCCGGCGTACGTCACCTGCGGCTACTACCGCGACAACAAGGACCACGCCGAGCTGCGCGACGAGGTGCAGCGCCTCCTCGACCAGGGGCATACCGGGTTCAAGGCGAAGGCGGGCGGCATTGCGCTCGCCGAGGACATCGAGCGCCTGGCCCTCATGCGCGAGGTGATCGGCAAGGATTGCGATTTCATGGTGGACCCCAACCGCGCCTGGGACCTCGACACCGCGATCGAGGCGGCGCGCCTGCTCGAGCCGCTCGGGCCGCGCTGGCTGGAGGAGCCGGTGCGCTGGGAGGACGACCGGCGCATGCTGAAGCTCCTCGCGCAGAAAACGCGCATTCCGCTCTCGGCGGGCGAGAGCGAGCTCACGAGCTACGCCTGCCGCGCGCTGCTGGAGGAGCAGGCGATCCAGATCCTGCAGTTCGACTGCACGCTGATGGGCGGCTTCACCGAGGGGCGCAAGCTCGCCGCGCTGTGCGAGCTGAACCACGTGCAGGTCGCGCCGCACCACGACTGCTTCCTGCACGCGCACCTCGTCGCCGGCAGTCCCGCGGGCTGCATCGTGGAAGCTTTTACCGATCCGGAGCGCGATCCGCTGCAGGCGGAGCTGTTCGAGAATCCGCCCGCCATCCGCAACGGCCGCATGAAGCTGAACCAGGCGCCGGGGCTGGGCCTTACCTTGTCGCCGCGAGCACTGGCGAAGTTTGGCGAGCGCGTCGCCTAGATTGAGCGGACAATGCCTGCATGGCCGACCACATGCAGGAAGCACTTACGAAGCTGTTGGATGTCTACGACGCGCGAAGGCGCGGGGACCTGGAGCGCGAGCAGCGCACCCGCGAAGAGGAAGCGCGCTTTCTCACCGATTTCATCGAGCTGCGCCGCCGGGTGATCCGGCCGGTGTTCGAGACCGCCGGGGCGCTGCTCGAGGAGCGCGGGCACCGCTACAGCATTGCCGAGCAGGAGTTCGTGGGCGGCAGCGAGGGCAGGATCGCCGAGGCGGGCATCACCATGCGCATCGTGCCGATGGGCACCAAGGCGCCGCTGCACGAAGACCAGCGCTCGCTGTCGGTCAGCACGCGGCACTACAACAAGACGGTATGGATCCACTCCGGCGAGCCGCAGGCGCAGGGCGGCCTCGCCGGCGGCAAGGATGCGTTCACCCTCGAGAAAGTCACCAAGCAGCTCGTCGAGGAGGAGCTGATCGCGTTCATCGCGCGCGTGGTGGCGAGCTAGATTCCCCAGCGCTCTGATACGAGGTTGCCTAGCACCAGCGCGACCGTGGCTGCGCCGGCGGCGAGGAAGATGGCGAACATCGGGAACTCGCCCGGCGGCATGGCGCCGAACATGGGCGCGACCATCTTTGCGCCGATAAGCGCGCCTGCGGCGCCGATGAGGATCGACACGTTGCGGCGGCGCTCTTCGTTGTAGTTAAAGCGCGCATAGCCGACCCAGCCCACCAGGCTGCCTACGAGGATCCACACGAAATAGTCCATGGGCCAGTGTGTCACGTGTTAGCCTGACCCGGTCCAAGGAGGAGAAATAAATGAAAATGCCGAAGTTTCCCGAGAAAACCGAGCCTTTCCTGTGGGGAGCGGTCGCAGGCGCGGCCACCCTCGCCCTCGTCGGCTTCAACTGGGGCGGCTGGGTCTCCGGCGCCAACGCCGAGCGCCTCGCCTCAGAACGCGCCGAGCAGGCGGTGATCGCCTCGCTCGTGCCGATCTGCGTGTCGCAGTTCCAGCGCGGGCCCGAGGCGCGCGGCCGGCTCACGGCGCTGAAGGAAGTCAAGAGCTGGGAGCAGGGCGATTTCATCAGCGCCGGCGGCTGGGCGACCATGCCCGGCAATCCGAAGATCGAGCCGAACCGCCAGGTCGCGCAGGCCTGCGCCGAGGCGCTGAACAAGCTGTGATGTAATCGGGGCCTTTGGCCCCGGGTTTCCCAACGTGAGCATCAGCGGGCGCCACGCGGCCCTCGGCGTGATCGCGCTCACGCTCGCGCTCGCCTATGGCATCTGGTACGCCTACAGCGTGTTCCTGGTGGCGCTGCTCGCCGACTTCGGCTGGAGCCGCTCGGTGCTGGCCGGCGCCTTCTCGGTGTTCACCCTGGTGCACGGCGGCGTCAACCCGCTGGTCGGCGCGCTGTGCGCGCGCTTCAAGCCGCTGCGCGTGATGGCCGGCGGCGGCGTGGCCATGGCGCTCGCGCTCTTCGCCGACAGCTTCATCGCCACGCCGGTGCACCTGTACCTCGCCTTCGGCGTGCTCACCGCCGTGGCCGTGGCCGCGGCGGGCTGGGTGCCGGCGCTGGTGTACGTGCAGCGCGAGTTCCCCGAGCGCCTGGGCCTTTCCATCGGCATCATCAGCTCCGGCGTGGGCGTGGGCATGCTGCTCGTGGTGCCGCTCACCCAGCTCCTCATCGACGCGTTCGGCTGGCGCACGGCGTTCCGCGTGCTGGGGGTGCTGGCGGTGCTTTGGATTGTGCCGTCGTCAATTCTTCTAACCAGAATTCGGGGTCAGAGCCCGGTAAAGCAGCACCGGGAAAAGTCGGGCTCTGACTCCATCCGTTCGCCCATGCATGCGATGACGCTGCGCCAGGCGATGCGCACCCAGCCATTCTGGCTGCTGATGGCGGCGTACTTCTTCGGCAACGTGGCCTCGCAGACGCTGCACGTGCACCAGGTGGCGTATCTCGTGGACCACGGCCTCGCCGCCATCGTCGCGGCGTCGGTGGTCGGCGTGGTGGGCTTGGCCAGCATCGTCGGCAAGACCGGCGGCGGCTGGCTCTCCGACCGCATCGAGCGCGAGGTGGTGTATGTCGCCGGCATCGCCATTCTCGTAATGAGCACCTTCGTGCTGCTCGGCCTGGGCGCGGCGCCCACGCGCTGGGGCGCGTACGGCTATGCGGTGCTCCTCGGCGTGGGGTACTCGGTCACCGCCGCCATCACGCCCGCCATGATGGCCGACCGCTTCAGCGGCCCGCACTTCGGCTCCATCGTCGGCGTGGGCCTCATGGGCACCGCCATGGGCAGCGCGGTCGGGCCCTGGTTCGCCGGCAGCCTGTACGACGCGAGCGGCACCTACACCATCGCCTTCATCCTCGCCGCCGGCTGCGGCCTGGTCGCGGGCGCCGCCGGCTGGCGCGCCCGCACCCTGCGCAAGGCCGCCGCCTAGGGATTGCGGCTATTCACCTTCATCGCGGTGTAGATGCTGTAGAGCGCGGCGAGGCCGACCAGCACGTAGACGATGCGCGAGAGCGTGCTGTCCTGGCCGCCGAAGATGGCGGCGACGAGGTCGAACTGCATCAGGCC
>DATACE010000183.1:0-5377 GCA_036259215.1 Burkholderiales bacterium
GATGCCGGCGCGGTTGTGCCACAGCGTCGGCATGCCGAGCGCCGCGGTGCCGATGAGGTCGAACCCGGAGCCGGCAACGAACGCCACCCTTGCGCTGGGCAGGCCAAGCTCGGCGAGCGCCAGCCGGTAGGGGTGCGGGTCGGGCTTGTAGTAGCCGGCCCGCTCGGCGGTGACCACGACATCGAGCGGGATACCGAGCGCCGAGGCCGCGCGCCGCCCGAGACGCTCGGAGCAGTTGGTCACGACTCCCAGGCGGTAGCGCCCGGCGAGCTGCGCGAGCAGCTCAGGCGCGTCGTCCCAGGGCGCGAGATCGTCCCACGCCGCCTCCAGCGCGTCGGCGCAGGCGGCGGAAAGTCCGCTCGCCGCGGCCGCCTCGCGCACCAGCGTTTCGTAGGGCCGGTAGGCGCCGCAGCCGTAGGTGAGCTCGAGGTAGGCGGCTCGCCAGCGGCGTCCCGCATCCCGGCTGCCGGCCGCGCGGTCCCACACCGTCCATGAATCGAGCAGCGCGGTCAGCAGGTCGAACAGCACGCCACGGTATTGCTGTGTCACGCGCGCGACGCGGTGGATTCCCGGAGGGTCTCGACCAGCGCGCGCAGCGCGGCGGTATAGGAGCGCCAGCCCAGTCCCTGCACCGTGCCCTTGGCGGCCGACGCGATGATGGAGTGGTGGCGCCACTCCTCGCGCGCCGCGATGTTCGACATGTGCACCTCGATCACCGGAAACGGCATCGCCTTGATGGCGTCGTGCAGCGACACGCCGTACTGCGTGAGTCCCGCGGGGTTGATGAGCGCGCCCTGCGCGTCGTCCATGTGCTTGTGCAGCATGCCCACCAGCTCGCCCTCGTGGTTGGACTGGAACGCGACCAGCTCGACCTTGAGCTCGCGCGCCAGCGCCTGCAGCTTGTCGTTGATTTCCGCGAGCGTGGTGGTGCCGTAGATGTGCGGCTCGCGGCGCCCGAAGAGATTGAGGTTGGGGCCGTGCAGGACCAGGATTCTCATTTGGCTTTCCAGTTCTTCTCGAGGTTGGCGATCAGCGCGGGGCTGAAGTGACAGTATGCCTGCTCGCGCGCGTACACCGCCATGTAGCGCCGGAAGACATCGAGCGGCTCCTCGCCCGCGCGGAAGGCGCGCCGGTTGCCTGCGGCGCTCACTACACCGGAGCCGGTGAGCTTCTCCACTGTCTTCCGGATCGCGTCATCCATTTCCCCGGAGGAAATGATCTCGTCGCAAACCATGCGGCCTTCCGGGCTGGCGCAGTCGATGCGCCGCTCGGCCATGATGGCCTGGCGCGCGATGCGGTCGCCGACGAAGCGCGGCAGGCGCAGGTTCGAGGCGCCGGGGATGATGCCCTCCTTGCGCGCCGGCAGCGTGAGGTAGGCGTCCTGCGCCGCGATGATGTAGTCCATAGTGAGCAGGATCTGGCAGTGCCCGCCGATGGCGAAGCCCTCGACCGCGGCGATCCACAGCTTTTCAATGGAATCCACCTCAGGCGAGACCTCGGGTCTGGCCAAGCCCCGGAACATCTTGTTGACGAAGCCCAGGTCGCGGATCAGGTACCACAGGTAGCGGATCCTGCCTTCGTAGAGATGCGTCAGGTTGATGCCGGCGCCGAAGATGCGCTTGCCGGCATGCTTGGTGTGCGCGACCACGTCGCCGCGCAGCACGCAGAGCTCGGTCTTCGGGTCGAGCAGCGCAAGGTCGACCGCGGTTTCCATGCCCTCGATGGTCGACTCGTCCTCGGCGTTGAGGTAGCGCGGGTTGCCCATGGTGAGCACGGCAGCCTTGCCGAAGCGCTTGAGATGCGCGCCGGCTAGGCGGATTTCCCCGTTGCGGTCGAAAGCTTCGAAAGCCGACCGCGCCTGTTCGCAAGGCAAAAGCATGGCATGACACAAATGCGTGCCCGCCGCGGAATCGCCGAGGATTTCGGCGAGGAACTCGCCCTGCTTCTTCTCCAGGCCTTGCTTGCTGCGCTGGGGCAGCGCGCCTTCCTGCACCAGTTCCTCCGCCGAGGGGAGCATCCCGACTTCGCCGGCGCGCCGGCACAGCTCGTCGACGCGCAGGAAGCGGCTGCGGCCTTCGGTCAGCCGGTCGTAAAGGGCCAGCGCATTCATCGCGCTAATATACCCAGCAATGGGCACCCCGCTGCGTCGCGCGTGCGTCATGGGCCATCCCGTGGCGCACTCGCGCTCGCCGATGATCCACAACTACTGGCTGGAGACGCTCGGCATTCCCGGGAGCTATGAGCTGAAGGACCTGACTCCGGAGGCTTTCCCCGCATTCGTGGCCAACCTCGCGGCCAACGGCTACGTCGGCGGCAATGTCACCGTGCCGCACAAGGAAGCCGCGTTCCGCGCGGTGGCGGCGCGCGATGCCGACGCCGAGGCAGTCGGCGCAGTGAATACGTTGTGGCTGGAAAACGGCCGGCTGATGGGCGGTAACTCCGATGTGCACGGCTTCATCGCCAACCTGGACGACCGCGCTCCGGGCTGGCGGGTTCCCGGCTGCCGCGCCCTGGTGCTGGGCGCCGGCGGCGCCGGGCGCGCCGCGCTCTACGCGCTGAAGCAGCGCGGCGTCGAAGTCCACCTCGTCAACCGCACGGCCGCGCGCGCCGAAGAGCTCGCGCGGCGCTTCGCCCCCGGCGTGCATGTGCATGCCCTGGACGAGGTGCCGCGGCTGCTGCCGCACGCCGACCTCCTGGTGAATTGCACCTCGCTCGGCCTTGCCGGCAAGGCGCCGCTCCTGGTCGACCTCGCGCCGCTCAAGCCGCGCGCCGTGGTTTGCGACGTGATCTATGTGCCCCTCGAGACCGGCCTGCTGGCGGCGGCCCGCAAGCGCGGCCATCGCACGGTGGACGGGCTGGGCATGCTGCTGCAGCAGGCGGGATACGGCTTTCGCAAGTGGTTCGGCGGCGAGCCGCAGATTACTCGCGAGCTGCGCGCCATGCTGGAGGCGGACCTCAACGCGCGGCAGGATCCTGCCGGTAAAAAAGCCTGAGCTGCGCGTACACGTCGGGATAGCGGCGCAGCGTCTCGGCGGGGTCCTCGAAGAACGCCTCGCTGATGACGGCGAAGAATTCCGAGGGGTGCTCGGCGGCATAAGGATCCAGCCACGTGTCCCTGCCGCGCTCGAGCGCGTCGCAGAAGCCCTGGTACGCCGCCTCGAAGGCCGCCGCCCAGGCGCGCGGGTCCATCCCCCGGTGCAGCGGCGGGCGGCCGTCGGCCGGGCCGTTCACCATGTCCAGCTTGTGCGCAAACTCGTGGATCACCACGTTCATGTGCAGGTCGCGCGCCGCGGCATCCCAGGAGATCACTACCGGGCCGCCGGGCATCGCCTCGCCGGCAAGGTCGTCGTGCCACTCGTGCACTACGCCGGCCTCGTCGACCTCGCTGCGGCGCACGCGAAAGTCGCCCGGATAGACCACGATGCCGTGCCAGCCCGCGTACCAGTCGAGGCCGAGCTCGAGGATCGGCAGGCAAGCCTGCGCCGCGATGGCGACGCGCATCGCGTCGGTGACCTCGATGCCGTGCGCGCCGGCGAATTGCTTGTCGGCGAGGAACAGCAGCACCAGGTCTTTCAGCTTGCGCGAATCGGGAAGGAAGGCGAGGCCGCGGGTCGCGCGGCGCCACAGCGCTTCGTCCAGCGAATGCTTTTGCAGCACGCGCTTGCGGCGCCATTCCGTGAGCCAGCCCATGAACCGTAAAATACCGCATGGTCACGGTCGTGCAGCTGCATCCGCAGAGCGGCGCCGCCGCGCTCGGCCCGCTCGCCGAAGGGTTGGCGGGCGCCGAGCGCGAGGTGCTGGCGCGCGCGCTCGAGTTCGCCGAGCCGCTGTATGCCGGGCAGCAGCTGTCCACCGGCGAGCCGGCGTGGACGCACGCGCTGGGCATCGGCGCCGGCCTGGCCGCGGTCGGGCTGGACGCCGCGGGGCGCGCCGCCGGCATCCTGTTTGCCGCGCCGAAGTACCTCGAGGGCACGGAGAAGCTGGCCGAGGCTTTCGGCGCCGAGATTGCCGGGCTTGCCGAGGGGGTGGAAAAGCTCTACCGGCTGCGCATGGCCACCCGCGACACGCCGGGGGAGCAGAACGAGGTGCTGCGCAAGATGGTGCTCGGCATGGTCGAGGACGTGCGGGTCGTGCTCATACGCCTTGCCAGCCGCACGCAGACCTTGCGCTGGTTCTCCAAGCACGAAACGCCCGAGCGCACCGGGTACGCAAAAGAGACGCTGGACATCTACGCGCCGCTCGCTAACCGCCTGGGCGTGTTCCAGCTGAAATGGGAGCTGGAGGACCTGTCGTTCCGCTACCTCGAGCCCGAGCTCTACAAGCGTATCGCGCAGATGCTCGACGAGAAGCGCCTGGAGCGGCAGCGCTACATCGCGCGCGCGATCGCTACGCTCGAGCACGAGCTGCAGGCGGCGGGAGTGAAGGGCGTGCTCACCGGTCGGCCCAAGCACATCTACTCCATCTGGAACAAGATGCGCACCAAGGGCCTCGATTTCTCGGAGCTGTACGACGTGCGCGCGCTGCGCGTCATCGTCCCGGCGGTGAAGGACTGCTATACCGCGCTCGGGGTGGTGCACAACCTTTGGCAGCCGATCCCGAAGGAATTCGACGACTACATCTCGCGGCCCAAGGGCAACCTCTACCAGTCGCTGCATACCGCGGTGGTCGGCCCGGGCGGCAAGACCCTCGAGGTGCAGATCCGCACCGAGGAGATGCACCGCCAGGCCGAGTACGGCGTCGCCGCGCACTGGCAGTACAAGGAAAAAGCGAAGACCTCGAGGCAGTTCGAGGAGAAGATCGCCTTCCTGCGCGAGCTGCTGGCGTGGCGCGACGAGGTGGCCGACTGGTCCAAGGCGCGCCAGGCCCCCGACGACACGGTCTACGTCCTCACGCCGCAGGGCAAGGTGATCGACCTGCCGGCCGGCGCCACCCCGATCGATTTCGCCTACGCGCTGCACACCGACCTGGGCCACCGCTGCCGCGGCGCGCGCGTCGACGGGCGCATGATCACGCTCGACACGCCGCTCGCCAGCGGCGAGCGCGTCGAGATCGTCGCCGCCAAGAGCGGCGGGCCTTCGCGCGACTGGCTCAACGCGGAGCGCGGCTTCGTGCGCAGCCACCGCGCGCGCCAGAAGATCCGCCAGTGGTTCAACACCCAGGCGGTGCAGCAGACCGTCGCCGCCGGCCGCGCGCAGGTCGAGAAGCACCTGCGCCGCAAGGGCGCGCTGCAGGCGAACCTCGAGGATCTGGCCGGCAAGCTGGGCTTCAAGCAGCCCGAGGAGCTCTTCGCCGCGGTGGCGCGCGACGAGGTGAATCTGCGCCAGCTCGACACGGCCCTGCGCGGCGCGGACGCTCCGGCCGAAAAGGTCCCGCCCAA
>DATACE010000184.1:0-24222 GCA_036259215.1 Burkholderiales bacterium
GGCAACGACCCGCGCGACTTCGGCTTCTCGCTGAAGGCGTTCCACGCAGCGAGCGAGGACCGCGCGAAGCACTGGCCCTACACCATGCTCGGCAGCTCCACCCACGACACCAAGCGCTCGGAGGACGCGCGTGCGCGCATCGGCGTGCTCTCGGAGATGAGCTCGGCCTGGCGGCTGCAGCTGCGCCGCTGGCACGTCGCCAACCGTAGCCGGCGCACCGAGGTCGGCGGCGAAAGCTGGCCGACGCGGGGAGACGAGTACCACTTCTACCAGGCGCTGCTTGGGGTTTGGCCCCTGGAGAAGTTCGACCTCGAAGATCTGAAGCTGCGTCTCAAAACCTACATGCTGAAGGCGGTGCGCGAGGCGAAGCTGCGCACCAGCTGGGTTAACCCCGATACCGAATACGAGGCGGCGCTGGAGCGCTTCGTGGTGCAATCGCTCGACAACCCGGTATTCGTCAAGGAAGTGAACGATGCCGTCGCGCAGCTTGCGCACCTGGGCATGCTGGTCGGGCTGTCGCAGGCGCTCATCAAGGTGGCCTCACCCGGCGTGCCGGACTACTACCAGGGCACGGAGCTGTGGGATTTCAGCCTGGTCGATCCCGACAACCGGCGGCCGGTGGACTACGGTGTTCGACGGAAATTTCTCGACAAAGCGGAAGAAGATCCGAGGGGCCTCCTGCACAACATCGCCGACGGCAGGGCGAAGCTGCACGTCATTCGAAAGGGACTCGAGGTACGGCGCGCGCATCCGCGCCTCTTCCATGGCGGCAAGTACACGCCGCTGCACGCCGATGGCGGCCGCGAGGAAAACATTGTCGCCTTCTCGCTGAGCCAGGGCAGGTCCGCGGTCATCGCCGTGGCGCCGCGCCTGTTCGCCGGATTCGTCACGCAGGACGAGCCGGCGCCGCTGGGCGCGCGCGCCTGGGGAAAGGCGCAGCTGCCCTTGCCGGAGGGCGCCTATCGCAACGTTCTAACCGGCGAAGCGGTCAACGGTGGACCCCAGCCGCTCTCGAGCCTTCTGTCCCGCTTTCCGGTGGCGCTGCTGACCGCAAGCTGAACCAGGCCGCTAGCGCAAATGGCGCAGCACCAGGCGGCGGAATTCCTGGTCGGCCGCGGGGTCGGGACGCAGCAGCGGCATGTCGACGAACTCCTCGGCGCCGATGCTCTTCGCCGCGATGCCGATCGCTTCGAGGGTGACCTGCGGCACCTCGCTCTGGCCGATGCGGCAGCAGACCACCGGGATGCCGGGGAATCGGTCCTTGGCGGTGCGCAGCAGGTCGAACATGCGCGTCTCTTCGAAATAGATGCCGCAGAGCACGAGGGCAATGTCGCCGCGTTCCTGCAGGCGCTTCATGGCATCGCCGAAGGTATGTGCCGCTACCAGCTCGACGTAGCCGCCCAGCGCGCGCTCGACGGCGACCGCGCCTTCCGGACGCATCGCAGCAAGGACCCTGCGCCGATTTTCGGGCATTGTTGCGCCTACCGCCCGAGGTAACGGGCGCCGATCGCCCGGCGGGCGAAGGGATGATGGATGCCCGCCTGGCGCAGCACCCAGGCAGCGTAGGTATTGCTGTTAGGCCCCGGCCAGTAGCGGTAGCGCTCGCAGAAGGGATAGGCCTGCCCGGCTTGCAGGACGTCCTTGATGCGCAAGGCCTCGTCTCCGGTCCATGCCGCATCGACGCACATGGGGCCGCCCCCGACGCCCGCGTCGGGCGGCTTCAGGTTGCAATGCAAATGGCCGACGGCGCGGCCGCCGGCGTGCTTGCGCTGCCACACCTCCCAGCGCTCGACGTGCTCGCCGTCGAACACCACGAACCAGTAGTGCGAGGCGAACAGGCCGAGCGGTCCGGGCAACGGCGCGTGGCGCAGCTCAACTTTCACGCGCCAATCCTAACTCGCTGCTTGCCGTCGCGTCCGACGCACGCCCGCGGCATCGCTTCGCTGTTGAAGGGCAGGGCGAGGTTGCCGCGGCGGTCGATCGCCACCAGGCCGCCGTCGCCGCCCAGGCGCGCGATTGCAGCCAGCGCACTCCTTGCAGCGCTGGGGAGGGACTGTTTGCCGTATCCGATGCGCGCAGCCACGTCGTGCGCGAGCGCCGTGCGCAGGAAAAGCTCGCCGTGGCCGGTGCCCGACACCGCGCAGGTCGCGTTGTCGGCCCAGGTGCCGGCGCCGATCACCGGCGAGTCGCCGACCCGGCCGGGAAGCTTGCCGGTGAAGCCCCCGGTGGACGTGGCGGCGGCGAGGTTGCCGTTGCGGTCGAGCGCCACTGCGCCCACCGTGCCGTGGTGGTGCTTCAGGTTCCTGCGCAGGGCGGCGAGCCGCGCGGGCGTGGAGAAATAGGAGGGCTTCTCCAATTTAAGCCCGTGCCGGCGCGCGAAGCGCTCGGCGCCCGCGCCGGCGAGCAGGACATGCGGGCTGCGCTCCATGACCGCGCGCGCGGCAAGCACCGGGTTGCGGATGCGCGCGACCGCGGCGACCGCGCCGGCGCGCAGCGTGGCGCCGTCCATGATGGAGGCGTCGAGCTCGTGCTCGCCGGCGGCATTGAACACCGCACCGCGCCCGGCGTTGAACAGCGCATCGTCCTCGAGCGCGACCACTGCGGCGCTGACCGCGTCGAGGCTGGTGCCCCCGCGCGCGAGGATGTCCCAGCCCGCGGCGAGGGCGCGCCCCAGTCCGGCGCGGTAAGGCTGCGGCGGGGTCTTGCGCGAGAAGCCGGCGCCGCCGTGGATCGCGATGACCGGCTTCACGGCTCGCCCGGCTCGTAGCTGAGCGCGATGCACACCGGGAAGTGATCGGAGCCGAACCGCTCCAGCCGCCGGAAGCTCACCAGCCGGAAGTGCCTGGAGTGGAAGCAGTGGTCGAGCGGGTAGCGCAGGAACGGGTAGCTTGCGTGGAAAGTGTGGAAGAAGCCGCGGCCCACACGCGGGTCGAGCAGCCCGCTTACCTCCAGGAACCGGTAGTTGCTGCGCGACCAGGCAACGTCGTTCAGGTCGCCGATCACGATGGCGGGGGCGCCGCGGCGCTTCAGATCCTTGGCGACGACGAGCAGCTCCGTGTCGCGCTCGGTGGACTCGGCCGCCTCCTGCGGCGCCGGCGGGCGCGGATGCAGGCAGCGCAGCTCGACTTCGGCGCCGCCGCGCAGGCGCAGGCGCGCGTGGATCGAAGGCACGTCCTCCTGCACCAGGAACCTCACCTGCGGCTCGGCCAGCTCCAGGCGTGAATACAGCAGCATGCCGTAAGTGTTGTCGCGCGGATGCTCGACCGCGTGCGGATGCGTGCGCTTCAGGTACGCGAGCTCCGCGCCCCACCACTGGTCGGCCTCGACCGCGAGCACCACGTCGGGTGCGGTCTGGGCGATCATCGCCTTGAGGCGCGCAGACTCGCGGTTCTCCATGAGGACGTTGGCGAACAGCAGGCAGACCGTGGCCTCCGGCGCCGGGCGGCGCGCAAGCTCGACCTGCGCTCGCGCGAGCTTCGTGTAGGGAAACATCATCCAGCACTGGTAGGCGAGCGAGGCGGCGAGCAGCGCCACGAATGCCAAATAGGCGAGCGAATCGCTGGCGAAGAACAGGGACGCGAGCAGCACCAGCGAACCGATTGCGAGGATCTGCAGGCGCGGGAAGTCGAACCAGCGGATCCACCACGCTTTCGCCCGCACCAGCGGCAGCGCCGTGGCCGCGATCATCGCTGCGCCGACGGCCACCAGCAGCGCCTGGGCGAGCATCAGATGAGCCGCGAGTCGTAAGCCCAGTGCAGCAGCGACTGGCGCTGCCGCGGGCGGCACGCGAGGTCGCGGCGGGCGCAGTGCTTCTCGAGCTGCGCCGGGTGGAAGCGCTCCCCGGGCGGCTCGGTGCGCAGGTACACATAGCCTTGCTGCATCCGCTCGTTGACCACCACGCGGCGCGGCTTCACAGCCCCATATACGCCTGGCGCACCCGGTCGTCGTGGAGCAGCTGCGAGCCGGCACCGCTCATCACGATGCGTCCGTTTTCGAGCACGTAGGCACGGTTCGAGAGCTTGAGCGACACCGCGACGTTCTGCTCGACCAGCAGGATGGTGATGCCGCGGCCGTTCAGCAGGCGGATGCTGTGCAGCACCTCCTGCACCACGAGCGGGGCGAGGCCGAGGGAGGGCTCGTCGAACATGACGAGCTCGGGCGAGCCCATCAGGCAGCGCGCGATGGCGAGCGTCTGGCGCACATTCTGCTCGACCAGGAAGACCGTGATGCCGCGCTCGTTGATCGCGCGGATGATGTTGAAGTTCTCCGTGACGAGGCGCGGCGAGAGGCCGAGCGACGGCTCATCGATGAGCAGCAGTTTGGGAGCGCGCATCAGGCCGCGTCCGATCGACACCATCGCCTGCTCGCCGCCCGACATGGTGCCGGCGAGCTGGCCGCGCCGCTCCGCCAGCTTGGGAAACATGGCGAAGACGTCCTCGAGCGCGCGCCTCGCGTTGCCGCGCGCCCTCGGCAGCATGGCGCCCATCTCCAGATTCTCCAGCACCGTCAGGCTGGGAAAGACCTGGCGGCCCTCGGCCACCTGGCCTATGCCGAGGTTGCACACGGCGTGCGATTCCAGCCGCGAGATGTCCTGGTCCTTGAACACGATCTTTCCGCGGCGCGGCGTCTGCATCCCGGCGATGGTGCGGATGAGCGACGACTTGCCCGCGCCGTTGGCACCCACGATCGCCACGATCTCGCCTTCGCCCACCTCGAGCGACACCCCGTCGAGCGCCTGCGCGTCGCCATAAAAGAGGTCCAGGTCCTGAACCGAAAGCATCAGAGCTCGGTTTCCTCCCCCAGGTAGCATTCCAGCACCGCAGGGTTGCGCACGACTTCCTCGGGGGTGCCGCGCGCGATGACTTCGCCGTGGTGGAGCACGCCGATATGCTGGGCGAGCGCCATGACGGCGCGCATCACGTGCTCGATGAGAAGGATGGTGAGGCCGTCGGCGCGGTTGATGTCGCGGAACACGGCGACCATCTGGTCGCATTCGGTGGGGCGCAGCCCGGCCATGACTTCGTCGAGCAGCAGCAGGCGCGGGCGCGTGGCAAGAGCCCGCGCCACCTCCAGCCGCTTGCGGTCGGGCAGGGTGAGCGACGCGGCGGGCAGGGCGCGCTTCGCGCCCAGCCCCAGCCGCTCGAGGATCTCCACCGACAGCTTTGTGGCGCCGGGGAGCGATCTCTCCTTCAGGAAAGCGCCCACCATGACATTGTCCAGCACCGACAGTCCGGCGAACGGCTTCACGATCTGGAAGGTGCGACCGATGCCCGCGGCGCAGATCTGGTCGGGGCGCAGCCCGTTGATCCGGCGCCCCTGGAAAACGATGGTTCCGGAATCGGGCGCGTAAACGCCCGCGATGAGGTTGAAGATGGTGGTCTTGCCGGCGCCGTTGGGGCCGATCAGCGCGTTGACCTGCCCTTCGGTCAGCGCGAACGACGCGTCCTTGACCGCGCGCAGGCCGCGAAACGACTTCGAGATGCGCTCGACCTGGAGGATCAAAGCCCGAGCTTTCGTGCGAGCGACGGCCACACGCCGTTGGGCAGGAACATCACCACCAGGAGCAGGCAGACGCCGTAGAACACCTGCTTCACGCCCGGCACATCGACGCCCAGCTGCAGCATGAGCTCGCGCAAGCCTTCGGCGAGCCCGGTCAGCAGCAGCGCACCGACCAGCGGGCCGATGAGCGTCCCCAGGCCGCCGATGATGGGGCCGAGGATGAGCTCGATCGAGCGCGAGATGTGGAAGATCTGCTCGGGGAAGAGATTGTTGTAGTAGAAGGCGAACACCACGCCCGCGAGCGAGGTCATCGCCGCGGAAATGACCACGGCAATCATCTTGTAGCGGAAGATGTTGACGCCCAACGCCTGCGCCGCCTCGGGACTCTCGCGGATGGCGAGCCAGTAGTACCCCATTCGGCTGCGCAGCAGCGCGTGGCAGAGCACGAAGGCGGCCGCGGTAAGGGCGAGCATCACGTAGTAGAACATCGTCGGGCTGCCGCGCAGGTTCCACAGGTCGTTCTCGGTGTAATTGGCCACCGGCAGGAACAGACCCGAGGAGCCGCGCACCCAGGCGAAGTGGTCGAAGCCGATGCGCGCGAATTCGGCGAAGGCAATGGTGAGGATGGCGAAGTACACGCCGCTCACGCCGAAGCGGAACGCGAGAAAGCCGATCACGGCGCCGGCCGCCGCGCACACGGCGATGGACGCGCCCAGGCCGATCCACGGGCTGAGGCCGAAATGCACGTAGAGCGCGGCCGCGGCGTACGCGCCCAGGCCGACATAGAGCGAGTGTCCGAGCGAAAGCTGCCCGGCGAACCCCATCATGATGTTCCAGGCCTGGCCGACGAAGGCGAAGTAGAGGATGAGAAAGCCCACGGCGAGGAGGTAGCCGCTCGCGAAGAAGGGGAACACCGCGAGCAGCGCGAGCAGCAGCGCCAGCATCGCGAGGCCGCGGCGCGGCACGCCTTCCAGCAGGCGGCGCATCACGCCGCCTTCCTGCCGAGGATGCCCTGCGGGCGGAACAGCAGCACCAGCACCAGCAGCCCGAAGGCGAACATGCTTTTGGCCGAAGGCGTGAACAGCACCCCGCCCAGCGCCTCGGTGGCGCCGATCAGCACGCCGCCGAGCAGCGCGCCGGGCATGGAGCCCAGCCCGCCGGTGATGACGATGACGAACGCGAGCAGGGTATAGGCCGGGCCGATGGCGGGCGTGACGTCGCCCACCACCATGAGCATGGTGCCCGCGGCGCCGACGCAGGCCGCGCCCAGGCCGAAGGTCAGGGCGTAGAGGCGCTTCACGTCCAGGCCGACCACGCGCGCGCCCTCGTAGTTGTCGGCGCAGGCGCGGATCGCCTTGCCGAGCAGCGTGAAGCGGAAGAACGCGAACAGCGCCGCAGCCACCACCAGCGCGGCGCCCGCGGCGTAGACCTTGGCCGCGTCGACGATCACCGGGCCGAGCTCGAAGCTGTCGAAAGAGTAAGCGGTGCGGATGCCCTGCGCGTCGGGGCCGAAGACGATGAGCTGCACGTTCACCAGCACCAGCGCCACGGCCACCAGCAGCATGAACTGGCTGTGCTCCGGCCGGTTGATGAAGGGGTTGATGATCGCGCGCTGCAGCAGGTAGCCGAACACGAACAGCACCGCCGCGATCGGCACCAGCAGGATGAGCGGGTCGACGGCCAGGGCCGAGAACAGCACCAGCGTCAGGTACATGGCGAGGGTCATCATCTCGCCGTGCGCGAAGTTCACCACGCGCACCACCCCGAAGATCACCGACAGGCCGAGGGCCATCAGCCCGTAGACCAATCCGGTCAGCAGGCCGCTTGCCGCGACGTTTAGGTAGATCTCTAGGGGCAGATCTAGCGCTTGTTGTACGGCCGCATCGGGAGTTCGACCTTGGCGTTGGCCGCATCCCTGGGCGCCACCACCACCAGCTTGCCGCCGCGGTTCTGCACGGCGGAGTTCTTCAGCTTGTCGTTCTGCCCCTTGGCATTGAACTGGATGCCGGGGCCGGGGCTCACGTTGTTGGTGATGTTGGTGGCGCGGATCGCCTCGGCCAGCGCCTTGGGCTCCGCGCTGCCGGCGCGCTTGAACGCGTCGGCCGCGACCAGCAGCGCCTCGAAGGTGTATACGTGGTTGGTGTTGAGGCTGATGTCCTTGTAGGCCTTGCGGTGCGCCGCCTCGAGCTGCTTGGCGAGCTTCTTGTTCGGGTCGAACCACGGCACGAAGCTGATCGGGCCGTCGCCCAGCTTGCCCAGCGTCTTCAGGTACTGGTCGTCGTACCAGCCCGGCCCCATGCTGAGCACGGTCATCGGGCTCCAGCGCTGCTTCACTAGCTCGCGCGTGATGAGGATGGCGTCGTTCAGCCGGCTCACCATGATGAGCGCCTCGGCGCCGCTCGCCTTGGCCTTCGCCACCTCCACCGACAGATCCCTCGCAGCCGGGTCGTAGGCGATGGTGTCCACCACCTTGTAGGGCATCTGGAACTTGGACATGACGCCGGTGAAGCCCTTCTGCATGGCCACGCCGAAGGTGTCGTTCACGTGCATGAACACCGCGGTCTTGGGCGCCGCGCCGGCCGCCGAGAACAGCTCCAGCTGGTTGGCGAACGCGTCGCCCAGGATCATGGGCGCCGTCGGGAAGTTGCGGAACACGAACTTGTAGCCCTGCTCGGTGATCTGCGGCGCGGCGGCGATGTTGATGACGAACGGGATGCCGCGCTGCTCGGCCACTTGCGCGATGGCGGTGGACTGGCCGGAGTCGAAGGCGCCGACCAGGAGCTGCGCGCCCTCGCCGATCAGCCGCTCGGCGCGCGAGCGTGCCACGTCGACGTTGGTCTCGGTGTCGCCGTTCATGATGTCCAGTCCCGGCAGGCCGAGCTCGCGCAGCAGGCCCGCAGTCACCTCGACTACGCGATGGCAATCCTGGCCGATGCCTGCCTGCTGGCCCGAGCGCGGCAGCAGCAGCCCCACGCGCAGCCGCTGCGCTTGCGCACGCACGATGCCGAAGGGGGAAACCGCGGTAAGCGCGCCGGCCGCGGCCAGCGCCTGGTTGAACTGGCGTCGTTTCATGACTCCTCCTTTTGTGGCCGTTTTTATATCACGAAGTCTTAGAGGGTCGGGCGGATCGATAGCCGAGCTGCCTCCGATTGCGAATCGATCAGTTGCCGCGCGTTACCAAGGCCGGTATCGTCGCTGAAAACCGGGAGGAGCTCATCATGGATGTGACGCGGCGTGATCTTTTCAAGACCGCGGGCGGCGTTTCGCTCGCGACAATGCTGGGGCAAATCGGCGCGAGCGGCGAGGCGTTTGCCGCGCCGTCGCTTTCGTTGCCCGCCAAAGGGGAATTCCCCGGCGTGCGCGACCAGGTTTTTCTGAATTGCGCATCCGATCATCCCTGGCCACGCGGGGCGGCCGCCGCGCTCAAGGACTACGGCAGCGGCAAGATGGGCCTTCCCGGCGGCGGCGCCGCCGCGTCGTCCCTGTTCGCGCGGCTGATCAACGCCGCGGCGAACGAAATAACCTACGTGCCCAGTACCTCGATCGGCGAGTACCTGGTGAACCAGGCGCTCGGCATTCCGGGATCGGGCGGGCGCATCGTCACCGATAACCTGCATTTCGTCGGCTCCTTCTACATGTACGAACAGTTCGCCAAGCAGGGTATGGACGTGGTCGCGGTGCAGGCTGATTGGGCCAACGAGGGTCGCATATCGGTGGCGGATTTCGACGCGGCGATTACACCTGGCACCAAGCTGGTGGCCATCTCGCATGTCTCCATGGTGAACGGCCTCGAGCATGAGGTGAAGGCGATATGCGACATCGCGCATGCGCGCGGTGCACTGGTCTTCGTGGACCTGATCCAATCGGCTGGCGCGGTTCCGGTCGATGTGAAGGCCATGGGCGTGGATTTCGCCGCGTGCGGCACGTACAAGTGGCTTATGGGAGATTTTGGTTTCGCCTTCTTGTACGTCAACCCGAGCCTCCTGCCTCGGCTGCGACGGCCCTGGTACGGATACCTTCAAACCCGCGGCTTCGTGGACCCGACCACGCCGCCTTTCAACGAAAAGCCCTATCAGAGCCAGCAGAACAACACGGTAGCCGGCTACTTCGCCGGGTCGTTCCCGGCGCGCGCGGTCGAGGCTGCGTGCGCATATACCCTGCAATGGCTGCTCGATGTCGGCGTGGCGAATATCCAGAGCTACCGGCAGCCGATGATCGACGCGCTGCAACGCGAAATGCGCGCCAGGGGCTGGTCGCCCATGACCCCGCTGGAAAGCCGCTCGCCCATCGTGAGCTTCGGCTACCGTGGCGCCAGCCAGCTGGCGCCACGCCTTGCGCCGAAGAAGATTCACATCACGCTGCGCACCGACTATTTCAGGGTTTCACCATCGGTGTTCAACGACATGAACGACATCGATGTCTTTCTGGGAGCGATCGGAAATCCCTGAGCCGGGGATAATCTTGCCTCCTTGCACCTCGCGCGCCAGACCGTAGTCGCCGAGCGCCGCTCTGACGGCGCCATCGTGCTGCGCGCCGCGAACGTGCTGCCGCCGTATCCGGGCAAGCTTACCGAGAAGCTCGAGCATTGGGCGGCCGCTGCGCCGGAGCGCGTCCTGTTCGCCCAGCGCGACGCGGCAGGCGGCTGGCGCAGCGTCACCTATGCGCAGGCGCTCCTGCGCGCGCGCGCCATCGGCGGGTACCTGCTGAGAAAAGGGCTTTCGGCGGAGCGGCCGCTGGTGGTGCTGTCCGGGAACGACATCGAGCATGCGCTGCTGCATCTGGGGGCGATGTACGTCGGGGTGCCGTACGCGCCGGTGTCGCCGGCGTACTCGCTCCTTTCGACCGACTTCGCCCGGCTGGGCTTCATTCGCGAGCTCCTCACGCCGGGGCTGGTGTTCGCGAACGGGCCGCAGTTCCGCGCGGCCCTGAGCGTGTTCAAGGACGTGGAAGTTCTCGAAAAGTTCGACGATGCAAGCGGTTCGCCGGAAGAAGCGCGCAAGGCGCACGAGCACGTCGGCCCGGACACCATCGCCAAGTTCCTGTTCACCTCGGGATCCACCGGGCAGCCCAAGGCGGTCATCAACACGCAGCCCATGTGGTACTCGAACCAGGCGATGATCGCCTCGATGTTCGCCTTTTTCCGCGACGAGCCGCCGGTCATCGTCGACTGGGCGCCCTGGCACCACACCGCCGCCGGCAACCACGACTTCGGCCTGGTGCTGTACAACGGCGGGTCCTACTACATCGACGAGGGCAAGCCGCTGCCCGGCGCGATCGAGGCGACGGTGAGGAACCTGCGTGAAATCGCGCCGACATGGTATTTCAACGTGCCTCGGGGGTACGAGGCGCTCCTGCCGTACCTCAGGAGCGATGAAACGCTGCGAAAGAACTTTTTCAGCCGCCTGCAGGTGCTCTGGTTCGCCGGCGCGGCGATTGCGCAGCACGTGTTCGACGAAATGAAATCGCTTGCGCGCGAGACGCGCGGCGAGCCGATCCCGTTCCTGACCGGTTTGGGCTCCACCGAGACCGCGCCGTACGCCATGGGGCGCATGTGGGAGACGGCGGATGCCACCAACATGGGACTGCCGCCGCCGGGGCTGGAGATGAAGCTGGTGCCGATCGCGGGCAAGCTGGAAGCGCGCCTGAAAGGCCCGAACATCACGCCGGGCTATTGGCGCCAGCCCGAGCTCACCGCCGCGGCGTTCGACGAGGAGGGCTATTACCGGCTGGGGGATGCTTTTGTGTTCGCAGACAACCACAATCCTCAGGCGGGATTGCTGTTCCGCGGCCGCATTGCCGAGGACTTCAAGCTCGCCACCGGCACCTGGGTGCACGTCGGCCCGCTGCGCGCGCGCTTCATTGAGCATTTCGCGCCGCTCGTGCGCGACGTGGTGTTCGCCGGCGAAGGCAGGGGAGAATTGGGCGCGCTGATCTTTCCCGCGGGCAAGGCTCCCCTCGCGGACTATGCGGAGAAGCTGGGGACGCTCGAGAGCACGGGAAGCTCCAACCGCGTCGCCCGCGCCCTGGTGCTCGAAGAGCCGCCGTCGCTCGATGCGGGCGAGGTGACCGACAAGGGATCGATCAACCAGCGCGCGGTGCTGCAGCGCCGAGCTTTGCTGGTGGATGAGTTGTACTCCGATTCACCGAAGGTATTGAGGGTCTGAGAATGAATCTGAACGACCTGGTGGCGATCGACGTCCACACCCACGCCTGGAAATCGGCGCTGCAGGTGGACGACGCGCCGACCGAATCGCAGGAGGCCATGGGGCGCTACTTCCGCTACCAGCCACAGCACCAGACGGTGCCCGAGATGGCGGCGATGTACCGCAAGCTGAAGATGGCGTTCGTGGTGTTCACGGTGGACGGCGAGAAGGGCGCGAGCCGCAAGATCACCAACGAGGAGATCGCCGAGCTCGCGCGCGAGCACTCCGACGTGGCAATCCCCTTCGCCAGCGTGAATCCGCACCGCGGCGCCGAGGGCGTGCGCCTCGCGAAAAAGCTCATCTCCGAGTACGGCGTGAAAGGCTTCAAGTTCCACCCGCAGGTGCAGGACTTCATGCCCAACGACCGCATGGCCTATCCGCTCTACGAGGTAATTGCGGAGGCCAAGCTGCCGGCGCTGTTCCATTCGGGCCAGACCGGCGTGGGCGCCGGCACGCGCGGCGGCGGCGGCATCCGGCTGAAGTACGGCAACCCGATGCTGGTGGACGACGTGGCGGTGGACTTCCCCGACATGCCGATCATCCTCGCCCACCCGTCGTTTCCCTGGCAGGAGGAGGCGCTGTCAGTGGCCACCCACAAGCCGCAGGTGTACATCGACCTCTCCGGCTGGTCGCCGAAGTATTTCCCGCCCATCCTGGTGCAATACGCGAATACGCTGCTCAAGGACAAGATCCTGTTCGGCTCCGATTACCCGGTGCTCGCGCCGGAGAAGTGGATCGCCGAATTCGACAAGCTGCCGATAAAGCCCGAGGTAAGGCCGCTCATCATGAAAGAGAATGCCGCGAGGCTGCTGAGGCTCAAGTGAGCAAGGCGCTGAATCCCGCGCACATCGCGCCGCCGTATAAGAACCGCTATTCGCATGCGATCGAGGTGAGCGCGGCGTCGCGCATGCTGTTCGTCTCCGGCACCGTGGGCGTGAAGCCCGACGGCACGGTGCCCTCGGAGTTCAGCGGCTTCGTGACGCCGCAGGGCGACATCCCGACATTCGCGCAGGTGCGAGAGAGGTACTTCCACAGCAGGAAGCCGGCAATGACCGTGGTATGGGTCGCCGGGCTCGCCGATCCGCGCTGGATGGTTGAAGTGGAGCTGGTTGTCGCAAAATAGGGCGGATGCCCGTCCGCCAGGAAATCACCGAAGGCCGCGTTCCCGTCAAGGTCTATACCCGGGACATCGAGGCTGCCGCGCGCCAGCAGCTGATCAACATCTCGCGCCTGCCTATCGTGCACCACCACGTGGCGGCGATGCCGGACGTGCACCTGGGCATCGGCGCGACCGTGGGCTCGGTGATCCCGACCGTCCGCGCCATCATCCCGGCCGCGGTCGGCGTCGACATCGGCTGCGGCATGATGGCCGCGCGCCTTTCCATTTCCGGGAACGAAATCGACGAGTCCTCGCTGAAGAAAGTCTTTGGTCAGATCACGCGCGACGTGCCGGTCGGCTTCGCGCAGCACGACGAGCGCGACGCCCGGGACGCGCGGCCGTTCGCGAAGCCGTTGAGGAGGATTCTCGACAAGCATCCCGGGGTCGGGAAGCGCCTGGGCAAGCGCTCGAGCTGGGCGCACCAGCTGGGCACGCTGGGCGGCGGCAACCATTTCATCGAGGTGTGCCTGGACGAGGCCGGGCGCGTCTGGGTCATGCTGCATTCGGGCAGCCGCGGCATCGGCAATGCGATCGGCTCGTACTTCATCGAGCTGGCGAAGAAGGACATGGAGAAGTTGCAGGGGTCGGTTCCCGACAAGGATCTATCGTATTTCAATCAGGGAACCGCGCACTTCGACGATTACGTGGAAGCGCTCGGCTGGGCGCAGGACTACGCGCGCGCCAACCGCGAGGAAATGATGGACATCGTGGTCGGGGCGCTGCGCCGCCACCTGCCGGCGTTCGAAGTGACCGGCGCGGCGGTGAACTGCCACCATAACTACGTGGAGCGCGAGGAGCACTACGGCGAGAAGGTATGGCTCACGCGCAAGGGCGCGATCCGCGCGCGCGCCGGCGAGCTCGGCATCATCCCGGGCAGCATGGGGGCGCGCAGCTACATCGTGCGCGGGCGCGGCGCGGTCGAAAGCTTCCATTCCTGCGCCCACGGGGCCGGCCGCCGCATGAGCCGCAATGCCGCGCAAAAGCGTTTCTCGGTTCAGGATCTCGAGAGCCAGACGAAAGGCGTCATCTGCCGGAAAGACAAGGGCGTGCTGGACGAGATCCCGGGTGCGTACAAGGACATCGACGAGGTGATGGCGAACCAATCGGACCTGGTCGAGGTCGTACACACACTCAAGCAGGTGCTTTGCGTAAAAGGATAGTCATGAAAGCGGGGATAGTCATGAAACGCCGCCGGGTGCTGGGTGCCGCATTGCTGATTCCACTGGAGGGGCTGGCGCAGACCTGCGGCGTGGTGACGCCGCGCCAGACCGAAGGGCCGTTTTATACCCCCGAGTCGCCGCTGCGCGCCTCGCTGCTGGAGGGCGGCGAGAAAAGCCGCTTTCTCCTGAGCGGACGGGTGCTGACCCCCGATTGCAAGCCGGCGGCCAACGCGCTGGTGGACCTGTGGCACTGCGACGAGCAGGGCGCCTACGACAACCGGGGCTACCGCTACCGCGGGCACCAGTTCACCGACGCCGAAGGACGCTACCGCTTCGAAACCATCCTGCCCGCGCTGTATCCGGGCCGCACGCGCCACTTCCACGTCAAGGTGCAGCCGCGCGGCGGGCGCCTGCTCACCACGCAGCTCTATTGGCCGGACGAGCCCGCCAACCGGCGCGACGGCATCCATCGACCCGAGCTCGAAATGAAAACCTCCCGGGAGCGCGGGGCGTTCGACTTCGTCGTCGCCTAGCGCGCATGCAGGTAAAGATCGTCTACTGCGTGCGCTGAAACTATCTGCCGCGGGCCGTGAGCCTGGCGGACGAGATCCGGCGCGAGCTGGGCGTGGCGCCCGAGCTCGTCAAGGGAGATAACGGCGTGCTGGACGTGCTGGTGGACGGCGTGCTGGTGTTCTCCAAGCACCGCGACGCGCGCTTCCCGGCGCCCGGCGAGATCGCCCAGGCGGTACGCGCGGCTCGTTAGCGCCGCCCGTCATACCACACTGAGCAATCCTGGCGGCGCCGCAGCGACCGGCCGCCGCTGAAGATGAAGCGCATTAGAAAACCGAGGTGCTCGCGCCATGAGTAAAGATGCGCCTTGCGCCCGCTGGTGGCGAGCGGATGGCGGTTGAGGATGACGAGCCGTCCGCGACGCTTGAGGCGGCGCGACAGATCGATTTCCTCGGCCGCATAAAGCTCGGTGCTGAATCCGCCCGCCTCGCGGAAGGCGCGCGCCTCGCAGAAGAAGAACGAGCCTGCTGCCCAGGACAGGGTGCGGCTCAAGGCGTTCCATGCCGCTACCCAGAAACGCACGGCGAGCGGCGCGCCGGTCAGCCTCACGGTGCAGCCGCCGCCGATGCACGCGCCTTTTTCAATTTCGTTTCCAACCTCGGCGAAAAGCGCGCGGGAGGGCTGGCAATCGGCGTCGATGAAAAGCAGCCATTCCCCGCTCGCCGCCGCGGCGCCGGTGTTGCGCGCGCGCGAGATCTGGTTCACCGGCTCGAATACCACCTTCGCGCCGGCCGCGCGCGCGATGTCCGGCGTGCGGTCGGTGGAATTGTTGTCGCAGACGATGAGCTCGTACGACCCGCCGCGCGCCGCCTCATGGATGCTTGCCAGCGTGCCGGCGAGCAGCTTCTCCTCGTTGAAGGCCGGGACGATGACCGACAGCTTCACGCCGGCGGCGCGACGTCGATTCCCTTGACCCCGTGCTTTTGCACCGCTTGCGCAACCAGTCCCGAGCGCTTGACGTCCTCGACGAATTCGCGCAGGAAGCGCGCCGCCGCCTGCCGGCTCTTGGGCGCGCCGATCGACTGCTGCACCGAGGTCACCTGGCCCTCCAGCACGCGCGCCCCGGGAAGCTTCTGCGCCTCGGCCATGAGCCCCGGCTTCAGGCCGGCGAGCGCCTCGAGCTTCTGCTCGACGAACAGCTTGGCCGAGGCCGGAATGCCTTCGGCGCGCGCGAGCTGCGCGTGCTTCAGGTTGCGGCTGAGGTAGAGGTCATAAGCGCTCCTCGCAGAAACCGCGATGCGCACGCCCGCGCGGTCCACGTCGGCGAGCGAGCGGATCGGCGAGCCGGCGGGCACGAGGAAAGTGACCGGCAGCTCGACGTACGCCGGGCTGAACGCGATCACATCGGCGCGCTGCGGCTCGTTGCCGAGGAAGCCGACATCCACCTCGGCGGACTTCACCGCGTCGGCCAGCTTGCCCGCGGCATCGAAGCTCACGAATTCCACCGGCACGCCGGCGCGCTTGCCCAGCTCGAGCGCCAGATCCGGCGCGATGCCCTTGGGCGCGCCGAACGGCGAGCCGGGGTTCACGATGAGGAAGTTGCTGTGGTTGATGCCCACGCGCAGCCTGCCGCCGGGCGCGAGCTCCGCGCGTGCTTCCATGGAAATCGGGTTCATCCCGCCAATCTACTGCAAACCGCAATCGGGGTCAGAGCCCGATTCGAAACCGGTCCCTCAGAGCGCCTCGTAGGCTTCCTGCCTGAAGCGCGGCGTGCACAGCGCAAGGAACACGAGATCGCCGCGCCCCGTGTTGGCGATGCGCTGGCGGCAAGAGGCCGGGATGAGCACCACATCGCCCGGAAGGACCTCCTGCGACGCGAGGCCGCCGATCTCCGCGCGGCCTTGCCCCTCGAGGATCACATAGCGCTCGGCGATATTGCGCAGGCGATGCCACTGCGTGGTAACGCCCGGCGGCACCCGGGCGCGGGCGACGGACAGATCCGGATCCGCTTCGCTGTTCGACAACTCGAGGATCCAGCAGCCTTCGGGGATGGGGCGTTCGTCCTCGGGGCGGGCGCGCCGGATGGCTTCCTTCATGGGTGGCGCTTGCGCTTGGCGGCTTTGGCGCCTTCCTTTCCCAGCGCCGTGCGGGTTTTCTTCGGGAGGTGCGCGAGGGTGCGCTTTCTCTTTGCGGCGTTGGCGGCCTTCTTGATGTTGCGCCGCGCGGCCTGCCTTTGCTTTGCGGTGACCATGCTAGGCGGCGCGGCGGGCGCGCAGGAAGGGCTCGACCTCGTCGGCGGGGCCGGGGGCCGCGAAGAGAACACCCTGGCAGACGCGGCAGCCGGCCTCGGCGAGGAACTCGCGCTGCGCATGGGTCTCGACGCCCTTCGCCACGACGTCGAAGTTGAGCCCGCGGGCGAGGGCGATGAGCGCGCGCGCGAGTCCGGCGCGCTCGGTGTCCACCGGCAGGCCGGCTACCAGCTTGCGGTCGATGCACACCGCGCCCACGCGCAGCCGCTGCAGCATGGGTAGGGAGGCGTAGCCGGTGCCGAAGTCGTCGACGCCAAGCCGCGCGCCCGCCGCGGCCACGCCGGCGAGCCCCTCCTCGAGCTGCTCGGGGATCTGGCGCAGCAGGGTTTCGGGCACCTCGATGAGCAGCGACTCGGGCGGCAGGCGGCTCGCCGCCAGCGCGGCGCGTACCTGCTCCGCGAGGCTGCCGTGGCGCAGCTGGCGCGCGGTGACGTTGACCACGACGGTGAAGGGCCGGATACCGGCATCCAGCCAGCGGCGGCCCTGCTCGCAGGCTTCGCGCAGCGCCCAGGCGGCGATCGGCACCAGCAGCCCGGTGTCATCGGCGAGCGGCAGGAAGGCTTCCGGGGCGAGCACGCCGTAGCGCGGGTGCCGCCAGCGCAGCAGCGCTTCCGCGCCCACCACCTGGCGCGTGGCGACGTCGATGCGCGGCTGGTAGACGAGGAACAGCTCCGCGCGATCGATGCCCTCGCGCAGCTCGCCGGCGAGCGCGGCGGCGGCGGCCGCGTCCTGGTTGAGCACCACGGAGAAGAACTGGTAGCCGTTGCGCCCGGCGTCCTTGGCGCGGTACATCGCCGCGTCGGCCAGGCGCAGCAGCGTGGCCACGTCCTGCCCGTCCTGGGGCACGCAGGCGATGCCGATGCTCGCCCCCGAGCGCACCTCGTGCCGGTCGACGCGGTAGGGCCTGCCCAGCTCGTGGATCAGCTTCTGCGCCACGGCCGCGGCCTCGCGCGGGTCGGCGATGTCCTGCAGCAGCACGCAGAACTCGTCGCCGCCGATGCGCGCGATGAAGTCGTCGCCCCGCACGCAGGCGCGCAGGCGCGAGGCAATGACCTTCAGCAGCCCGTCGCCCACGTCATGGCCCAGGCCATCGTTCACCTGCTTGAAGTTGTCCAGATCGAGGAACAGCACCGCGGCGGTCTTGTCGTGGCGCCGCGCGTGCGCCACGGCCTCGCGCGCGCGCTCCTGGAACATGGCGCGGTTGGGCAGGCCGGTGAGGGTGTCGTGGTGCGCGAGGAACTCCAGGCGCCGCGCGTCGTGCTGCAGCTGGATGGCGGCGAAGCGCAGGTCCTCCTGCGCGCGCTTGAGCGCGGTGACGTCGTTGGCCAGCATGTAGAAGCCCAGCACCGCGCCGTCGGGCGCGAGGTGCGGCACGCACGACACCTGCAGCGCGCGCTGCCGGCCGCCTTCGGCGGTGCTGAACTCGAACTGCACCTCTTGGCCCTTCAGCACGCGCTCGATGTGCGGGCGCATGCGCGCGTGCGCTTCCTCGCCGAACACCTCGGCGATGCTGCGGCCGCGCATCGCGCTCTGCGGGATGCCGAGCCAGTCGTCGTAGGTGCGGTTGCTGAAGTGGTAGCGCTGCTCGCGGTCGATATAGGAAATGAGCGCCGGAACGTTGTTCGCCACGAGGCTCAGCCGCTCCTCGCTCTCGCGCAATGCCTCCTCCGCCGCCGCCGTGCGCTCCACCGAGCGGCGCGTCATGAGGACCGCGGCGGCCAGCAGCGCCGCCGAGCCGGCGACCAGCGCATCGAGCATCACGCCCTGGGGCCAGCGCGTCTCGCCGGCGAGCCAGGCGCGGATCTCGGGCGCCATCTCGACGCCCGCGGCGGCGACCACCAGCAGCGCGCCGGCGAGCACCAGCAGCGGACCCAGCGGGAAGGAGGAGCGGCGAGCGTTCACTCGTAAGAGGGCCAAACGGCTATCTTGATACCGCGTGGCGCCTGCCGCAACGTGAATTTGCGCGTCCGGCGGACTAAGTTGTGTAGCGGCAGCTAGTACAGCGCTGTAGCCAGTTTCCTACGGTACTCCGACACGAGCTCGGGCTGCTCGCCGGCAAGGGTGAAAAGATGCACCAGCTGCCGGCGCGCTTCGCCGTCGCGCCAGGCCTTGTCTTTGCGCACGATGGCGACCAGCTGGTCCATCGCCTCCCGGTAGCAGCGCGCCGCCGCGTACCGCTGCGCGAGGGCGAGGCGCGCCTCCAGGTCGTCGGGGTCGGCGGCGAGGCGCGCCTCGAGCTCGCCCTGCTCCGCGGGTCTGGCGCGCGAGAAGCGCGCTGCGGCGAGCAGCGCCTCGCGGCGCGCATCGAGCTCGGCATCGGGGGCGATGGCCTCGAGCAGGCGCTCGGCGCCCTCCGCGTCGCCGGCGTCGATCAGCGCCGCGGCGCGCTCCAGGCGCTCGAGGTCGGCCAGCCGGTCGATGAAGGCGCGCACCTGCGACTCCGGCAGCGCGCCCAGGAAGTGTGCCGCCGGCTTGCCACCGCGGAAGGCGATCACGTTGGGGATCGAGCGCACGCCGTAGCGCGCCGCGAGCTCGGCGTTCTCGTCGGAGTTGACCTTGGCGAGCTTGAAGGCCCCGGCGTAGTCGCGCTCGAGCTTCTCGAGGATCGGCCCAATGGCGCGGCAGGGCGCGCACCAGGGGGCCCAGAAATCCACCAGCACCGGGACGGCGCTGGACGCCTGCAGCACTTCGCTCTCGAACGTTGCCTGGGTGACTTCCATCGCAGACCTATAATAGAGGGCTATGACCTACGTCGTGACCGAAGATTGCATCAAGTGCAAGTACATGGACTGCGTGGAGGTCTGCCCGGTCGACTGCTTCTACGAGGGTGACAACATGCTGGTGATCCACCCCGACGAGTGCATCGACTGCGGCGTGTGCGAGCCCGAATGCCCGCCGGCGGCCATCGTGCCCGACTCGGACGCCAAGGCGGAAAAGTGGCTCAAGCTGAACGCCGATTTCGCGGTCAAATGGCCCAACATCACCCGCAAGGGCACCGCGCCGCCCGACGCCGACGCCTGGAAAGACACCGAGGGCAAGTTCGACAAGTTCTTCTCGCCGGAACCGGGCAAGGGCGCGTAAGTCCAACAAGGGCCGTGAAAGCCCTTTTCGCCCTCGGGTTTTTCCTCCTCGTGGCCGGCTGCGCCAGCTTCGAGGGCCGTGGTCTGGGCACCCAGTCCACCGCGGCCGACGTGGAGCGGGTGATGGGCACGCCGGCCGAGCGCCGCCAGGTGGGCGGCGAAACCTGGCTGTACTACCCGCGCCAGCCCTTCGGCCGCAAGACCTTCGTCGCGCGCCTGGGTCCCGACGGCCGCCTCATCGCCATCGAGCAGCGCCTGACCGACGAGAACGTCGCGCGCCTCGTGCCCAACACCACCCGCGCCGAGCAGGTGCGCGAGCTTTTCGGCCCGCCGTACACCGCCACGCAGTTCGCGCGCATGGATCGCAACGTCTGGACCTGGCACATGCGCCGCTACGGCGATCCGGGCATTCCGGCGCAGCTCAACGTGCAGATGTCGCCCGACGGCGTGGTGCGCGAGGTCTACCTGCTCGACGAGTCCGACAGCAACTTCCGCGAAGGCCTGAGCCTGGGCTTCGGCTTCGGCCGCTGACGTCTCAACGGGCCATTTCGGCGTTCACTTCAGCGTAGCCAGGAACGCGGCCGCATCCTCGATCTCGAAGGTCGACAACTGCGGCTCGCTGCGCGCCCCCTGGATTCGCCCGTAGGCGGGCATCGCCGTATCCGGATTGAAGCGCGACGCATCAACGATGCGCCAGAAGATTTCTTCCTGCGACAGACGCGAGCCGACGCCGGCGAGCGAAGGGCCGAGGGTGCCGGCGGGCCGGTCGGCGCCCGGCACTGCGTGGCAGCGCAGGCAGTCGCCCTCGCCGGGCGCCAGCACGATTCGCTTTCCGCGCGCAGGATCCCCCGCCTGCGCCGCCAGCGGGGAAAGCAGGGCCAGCAGCAAGGCGCGCTTCATCCTCTCCCGACAAAGGGCATCTTGGTCGCCATGATCGTCATGAACTGGACATTGGCGTCCAGGGGGAGGTTCGCCATGTACAGGACGGCGCTTCCCACGTGCGCCACGTCCATGCGCGGCTCCACCATGGTGGTGCCGTTGGGCTGCGGCACGCCCTTGGTCATGCGCTCGGTCATTTCGGTCGCGGCGTTGCCGATGTCGATCTGGCCGCAGGCAATGTCGTCCTTGCGGCCGTCGAGCGAGATGCATTTCGTGAGCCCGGTGACCGCGTGCTTGGTGGCGGTGTAGGGCGCCGAGTACGGCCGCGGCGCGTGCGCCGAGATGGATCCGTTGTTGATGATGCGCCCTCCCTTGGGCTGCTGCGCTTTCATGATGCGGATTGCCTCCTGCGAGCACAGGAACATGGCGTGCAGGTTGATGTCGACCACCTGCTTCCACTGTTCCCAGGAAAGCTCCTCCATCGGGATCGCCGGCGCGCCCATGCCGGCGTTGTTGAACAGCACGTCCAGCCGGCCCCAGGCGCTCTTCACCTTGTCGAACACCCCTTTCACGTTCTGCGGGACCGCGAGGTCCGCGGGCATGACCAGCGCGCGCTCGCCCGCGCCCGAGTCGGCGGCCGTCTTGTCGAGCAGCTCTCTCCTGCGGCCGACGAGCGCGACGTGGTAGCCGTCCTTCAGCAGCGCGAGCGCCGCGGCCTTGCCGATGCCGGTGCCCGCGCCGGTAATGACGGCCGTCCTCATTGCCTTACTCATGCGTTCTCCTTGAAAGAAAATCGAGCAGCGCATCGTTGAAGCGCTCGGGCTGCTCCAGGTTGGAAAGGTGGCCACAGCCTTCCAGCACCACCAGCTCGGCGCCCGGGATGCGCCGCGCCATGCCTCGCGCCAGCGCCTGCGGATATACCGGGTCCTCGTCGCCGGCGATCACCAGGGTCGGCACGGCGAGGTTCTCCAGCGGCGCGGCGCGATCCTGCGACACCGAGGCTTCGAGGGTTTTCAAGTACGATGCCTTGCGCAGTGCCTCGAAGCTCGCCTTGAGCGCGGCATGCGCCTGCGGCTGCGCGCGGCTGCCGAGCAGCCGACCGAGCGAGTCGAGCCTGCGGTTGCGGCGCTCTTCGACGAACCGTTGGACCTCCCCGGCGCTCAGCGCATCGAAGCCCGGGCTGGTGTTGGCGAGGGTAAGGGTGCGCACGCGCCCAGGATGCTGCAGGGCGAAGCTGCGCGCGATGCGGCCGCCCATCGACAGGCCGACGACGTGCGCCTTTCGCGCTTCGAGGTAATCGAGCACGCGCAGGAGGTCGTCCGCGAAATCGTCGAACCGCAGCGGATCGTCGTAGTCGCCGGAGTCGCCGTAGCCGCGCGCGTCCCAGGCAACCGCCTTGAAATCCTTCGAAAAGAACTCGACCTGGGCGGCCCAATGCTGCCGATGGCCCCCGATGCCGTGCAGGAAGACGATGAGCGGGCCGCTGCCGGCGACGCTCAGCGCGATGCGGGGCGCACCGGGGACGAAAACCGTATCCAGGGGCTACTCTGCCTTGGCGCCCGAGATGCGCACGGCGCGCGCGCGGCTCTCGCTGTCCTTGCGGATGTAGGCGGCGAACTCCTCGGGCGAGCTTCCCACCACGTCGTAGCCTCGCGCGATGAGCTGTTTTTCCCGGAATTCCGGATCGTCGAGAACCCGCTTTACATCCGCGTGAATTCTCCTCACGGCCTCCCTGGGGGAGCCCGCAGGCAGGAAGAAACCGAACCAGGCGTGCGTCTCCACCTCGGGGAAGCCGAGCTCCGTGAACGTCGGCACCTGCGGGAACAGCGGCGAGCGCTGCGGGCCGCCGATGGCGAGCGCCTTGATGCGCCCGGCCTTGAGCGGCGCGGTGGAGGTGGCAATGCCGGCGAAGGTGAGCTGCACCTCGCCCGCCATCACCGCGGGAACCGCGAGGGAGATGCCCTTGTAGGGCACGTGCACGAGGTCGATGCCCGCCTTCTCCTTCAGCATCTCGCCTGAAAGGTGCGGCTGGCTGCCGCTGCCGTAGGAGGCGTAGTTGATGCTCCCGGGCTTTTGCTTTGCCAGCTTGATGAGCTCCTCCAGCGTGTTGGCCGGCAGGGCGGGGTGCGCCACCAGCATCTGCTGCAGGAGCACCAGCATGGTCACCGGGATGAAGTCCTTCTGCGCGTCGTAGGGCAGCTTCCTGTACAGGTGCGGGTTGATCGAGAAGGTGGCGTCGGTGGTCATGAGGATGGTGTGGCCGTCGGCCGCGCTTTTCGCCACCGCATCGGTGGCGAGGATGGTGTTGGCGCCGGGCTTGTTCTCCACCACCACCGGCTGGCCCCAACCCGGGGTCAGGCGCTCGGCGATCTGGCGCGCCATTACGTCGATGCCGCCGCCCGGCGGATACGCCACCACGATGCGCACGGGCTTGGAGGGCCAGCTCTGCGCGTGCGCAGCAGCGGCGAAACAGGCGAGCAGGACGAGGGCGAGGCGCAGGGGTTTCATGGCGGCTGATGATATCTTAGGGCCATGTTCCTGAACATGAAGCTGCTGTCCCACCATACCCTCAACGGGTTCGGCGGGATGGGGGAGGGCATGTCGCTGCAGCTCGCGCGCGACGGCCGGCGCGTGCTGTGGCTTGCGCACGAGAGCGCGCCGAAGAATTTCACCGCCGTGGATGTGAGCGATCCGCGCGCGCCCAAGGTCATCGTGCAGACCGACCTGCCGCACGCCCAGATGCGCTCCAACTCGCTCGAGGTGGCGGGCGACCTGATGGCCGTGGCCTACCAGGTGACCCGGTTCGGCCTCAAGCCCGCGGGCTTCGAGCTTTTCGATGTCAGCGTTCCCGAAAAGCCCAGGTCCGTGTCGTTCTTCGATGCTTCCGGCCCGCATTCGCGCGGCTGCCACCAGCTGTGGTTCGTCGACGGGCGCACGGTGCACATGGCGTGCGCCGACCCGCAGCTCAAGCCGCGCGACCCGAAGGACGACCAGGTCTACCGCATCGTCGACGTGTCGGACCCCGCGCGGCCGCGGGCGCGCGGGCGCTGGCACCTGCCGGGCACCATGGAGGGCGACGACGCCCCGCCGCCGCAGCGCCTTGCGCCCAAGTTCGACGCCGGCTTTCGCGCGCACAACACCAACGTCTATCCGCAGCGCCCCGACCGCTGCTACCTCGGGTACCTCGACGGCGGCATCATGGTGCTGGACATCGCCGACCCCGGCCGCCCTCGGCTCGTCTCGCGCTGGACCAACTCGCCGCCCTACAACGGCTTCAGCCACACGGTGCTGCCCCTTTTCGGGCGCGACCTGCTCGTGGTAAGCGACGAATCCATCATGGATCATGCCGCCGACTGGCCCAAGCTCGTGTGTATTCTGGCTGCGCGCGACGAGCGCCACCTGGTCAGCGTGGCCACCTTGCCC